>NZ_JBPQTW010000178.1:0-14998 GCF_051386535.1 Streptomyces sp. URMC 127 | reverse complement strand
GGGTGGAACTGTGGGGGGGGATCAGGCGCCGAGGGCGGGGAGGACCACGGCGTCGATGTAACGGGACAGGTAGGCGGCGTCCGCGAACTTGTCCTCGATCAGGGAGCGGGCGATGAACGCGCCCAGCATCATGTGCGGGACGAAGTCGATCGCGGGATTGTCCGCGGCCACCTCACCCCGGTCGACCGCGCGCCGCAGCATGGCGCGGAGCCCTTCGTGCTCCGGCAGGATCAGCAGGTCGCGCAGTGCTTGAAGGAGGTCGGGGTTGGTGTGGACCGCGTGCCCCAGGCCGCGCATAAGGGCGGTGTCCCGCGCCATCCGGTCATCGTCCACCTCGCAGGCCATGGCGCGCAGGTCACCGCGCAGGGAACCGGTGTCGATGTCCGCCAGCTTGACCGGCTTCTGGTGCCGCAGCGCGCTCGCGACCAGCTCGGGCTTGCCCTTCCACTGGCGGTAGAGCGTGGCCTTGCTGGCGTGCGTGCGGGCGGCGACGCCGTCCATGGTCAGGCCGTCGTAGCCGACCTCGCGCAGGATGTCGAGGACCGCCTCGTAGAGCTCGGCCTCGCGTTCGGGGGTGAGCCGGGTGCGGCGCGCCGCCGGCCCGGTCGGTTCCGTGGACACATCCACCTCCCTGGATTCACTCCCGTACGAAACGGTTTCGTACACCTAGACGATACGACGGCCCGCGGCGGTCCGGCATCGAAACGGCGCCGTTTCGCACGTGTTCTCCGTCACGGCCGGTTACCGCCCCGGCCCCGGCCGACCGAGTTGCCGCGCCTCCCGGGGGCCGAAACGATGGTGGAGTGAGTGATTCTTACCTGAGATTTCCTCATCTCCACGGTGATCTCCTCTGCTTCACCGCGGAGGACGACCTGTGGCTGGCCCCCCTGGAGCCGAAGGCCTCCGGCCGGGCCTGGCGGCTGACCGTCGACCGCACCCGCGTCGGCCATCCCCGCTTCTCCCCCGACGGCCGCCACATCGCCTACACGAACTGGCGCAGCCTCGACCCGGAGATCCATCTGGCCCCCGTCGACGGCGGTCCCGCCCGCCGGCTCACCTACTGGGGCAGCACCGACGCGCGCGTCTGCGGCTGGGCGCCCTCTGACCGCGACGGCGGCCACGACGTCCTCGCCGTCTCCTCGCACGGCCAGCCCTTCTCGTACTTCTCGTGGGCCTACCGGGTGCCGGTCGACGGCAGCCCGGGGCTGCGGCTGCCCTGGGGCCCGGTGTCCGACATCGCGATCGGCGAGGCCGGGGGCGAGCACCGCACGCTGCTGCTGGCCGGGAAGCCGCCGCACGAGCCGGCCGCCTGGAAGCGCTACCGCGGCGGGGCCACGGGCCGGCTGTGGCTGCTGGGCGCGAAGGAGCAGCGGCTGGTGCCGGAGATCGGCGGCCACCTCGACTCGGTGATGTTCGCGGGCGGCCGCATCGCCTTCCTCTCCGACCACGAGGGCGTCGGCAACCTCTACTCCTGCCTGCCCGACGGCTCGCAGCTGCGCCGCCACACCGACCACGACGACTTCTACGCCCGGCACGCCTCGACGGACGGCGAGCGCATCGTCTACCAGTGCGCGGGCGAGCTGTGGCTGGTGGACGACCTCGGGCCGGGCGGGAAGCCGCGCCGGCTGGAGGTGACGCTGGGCGGCCCGCGGGCCGGGCGCCGCCCGTACCAGGTGCAGGCCGCCTCCAACGTCGACGGCGTGAGCGTCGACACGACGGGCCGGGCGAGCGCCGTCCAGGTGCGCGGCAGCCTCTACTGGCTCACCCACCGCGACGGTCCCGCCCGCACCATCGCCGACACCCCGGGCGTCCGGGTGCGGCTGCCGGAGATGCTCGGCGCGTCCGGGCGGATCGCCTACGTGACGGACGCGGAGGGCGAGGACGCGATCGAGATCGCCCAGCTGCCGCGCGCCGCGGGGCCCGCGGAGCCGCGCCGGCTCGGCGCGGGCCGGATCGGCAGGGTGCACGAGACCCTCGCCTCCCCCGACGGCGAACGGCTGGCCCTGGCAACGCACGACGGCCGGCTGCTGCTCGTGGACACGTCGGTCGAGGAGGACAGGGGGGAGGGCCCCGAGTCCGGCCCCGGCTCCGGCTCCGACTCGGACTCGGACTCCGGCTCGGACTCCGGCTCCGACTCGGACTCCGGCTCCGGCTCCGGCTCCGGCTCGGACTCCGGCGAGGTCAGTGAGCTGATCCGGTCGGTCAACGGGCCCGTGCGCGACCTCGCCTTCTCGCCCGACTCGGAATGGCTGGCCTGGTCCCACCCGGGCGTCGGCCGCTCCCTGCGCCAGATCAAGATCGCACGGCTCAAGGACCGGCTGATCGTCGACGTGACCAACGGCCGCTTCGAGGACGAGCAGCCCGTCTTCACCGGCGACGGCCGCTACCTCGCCTTCCTCTCCTGGCGCGGCTTCGACCCGGTCTACGACGTGCACACCGGCGACCTGTCCTTCCCGCTGGGCTGCCGCCCCTACCTCGTCCCGCTGTCCTCGGCGACGCCCTCGCCGTTCGCGCTGTCCGCCGAGGGCCGGCCGGCGGCGGGCGGCCTGGACCTGGAGGACACGGGGGCCGGGCCGACGCTGGTCGAGGCGGAGGGCCTGGAGAGCCGGGTGACGCCCTTCCCCGTGGCCGCCTCGAAGTACTCGTCGCTGCGCCCGGTCAGCGGCGGCGGCCTGGTGTGGCTGCGCTGGCCGATCTCCGGCGCGCTCGGCGAGACCTTCGCCAACCCCGCCGACGTCTCCGGCAAACCGACCCTGGAGCACTTCGACCTGACCAAGGCCAAGCGCACCGAACTCACCAGCTCCCTCGACTGGTTCGCGGTCAGCGGCGACGGCACGCGCCTCGTCGTCAACGACGACGGCGAGCTGCGGGCCGTCCCCGCCACGGACACCCCCGACCCCGAGTCGACGGTCTACATCGACATGCGGCGCATCCTGCACGACGTCGACCCCGGCGCCGAGTGGCGGCAGGCCTACGAGGAGGCCGGGCGGATCGTCCGCGCGTACTTCTGGGAGCCGGGCATGTGCGGCATCGACTGGGACGCGGTGCTCGACCAGTACCGGCCCCTGGTCGAGCGCGTCGCCACCCCGGACGACTTCGCCGACCTGCTGCGCGAGGTCCTCGGCGAGCTGGGCACCTCGCACGCCTACGTCGCCCCCGCCCGCCGCAACGAGGGCCCGCCGCACTACCAGCGCGCCATCGGCCTGCTGGGCGCCAACTTCACGCACCAGAAGGACGGCACCTGGACCATCCGGCGCATCCTGCCCGGCGACTCCTCCGACTCCAAGGCCCGCTCCCCGCTGGCCGGTTCGGGCGTCCGCGAGGGTGCGGCCCTCACGCACGTCGACGGCCGCCCCGTCGACCCGGTGGCCGGCCCGTACCCGCTGCTGGCCGCGGCCGGCGGCACCACCGTGGAGCTGACGTTCCGGCCGCCCGGGGCCGAGGGCCACGCGCGCCGCGTCGCCGTCGTCCCGCTCGTGGACGAGCGCCCGCTGCGCTACCAGGACTGGGTGGCCAAGCGCCGCGCGGTCGTCCGGGAGCTCAGCGGCGGCAAGTGCGGCTACCTGCACATCCCCGACATGGGCGGTTCGGGCTGGGCCCAGTTCAACCGCGACCTGCGCATGGAGATGTCCCGCCCGGCCCTCATCGTCGACGTGCGCGGCAACGCGGGCGGCAACATCAGCGAGCTGGTCGTGGAGAAGCTCACCCGCACCATCATCGGCTGGGACCTCACGCGCGACGCCGAGCCCGTCTCGTACGCGAGCAACGCCCCGCGGGGGCCGGTCGTGGCCATCGCCGACGAGATGACCTCCTCCGACGGCGACATGATCACCGCGGCGTTCAAGCTGCAGGGCATCGGCCCGGTGGTGGGCCTGCGCACCTGGGGCGGCGTGGTCGGGATGACCGGCCGGCACCGGCTCGGGGACGGCACCGCGATCACGGTGCCGATGAACGCGGCGTGGTTCGACGCCTACGGCTGGACGATCGAGAACCGCGGCGTCGAGCCCGACGTCGAGATCGACCGCACGCCGCTCGACTGGGCCGAGGGCCGCCACAAGCAGCTCGACGACGCGGTGCAGATCGCGCTCGACCTGCTGGAGCGGCACGGCGCGGCGCGGCCCCCGGACTACTCGGGGGTGCCGGACCTGCGGCGGCCGAAGCTGCCGCCGCGCAACGGGGACTGAGCAGGAGAACAAGAGACAAGACAAGGGGCGCACCCGCGGGGTGCGCCCCTTGTCTTCCGGCCTCGTCAGTTCCGTCAGATCTCGAAGTTCTCGTCGAACGTGTCGCGGCGGTCCCACTCCTCCTGCTCCTTGCGGATCAGTTCCTGGCGGGCCTTGTCGTTGGCGTTCTGCTTCGACTGCTTGCCGGACTGCGCGGCCTTCCCGGCCTGCTGCTGCTTGAGCTGCTCGGCCTTGCTCCTGGCCTTGTCACCCTTGGCCATGAGGCTCAGCTCCCTCAGGTGCGGTCGTCGAGCTCGTCACGCAGGTCGTCGAAGGACTGCTGGCGGTCCTGCTGCTGCCCCTGCTGACGGCGCTCCTGGAGCTTGTCCTGCGCCTGCTGGCCCTTCTGCTGGGCCTGCTGCTTGGCTCGCTCCGCTTTCTGCTTGGCCTGCTGGGCCTTGCCCTGCATCTCGTCCTTGATGCCCATGCTGTCCACACTCCTCATTGAGGGGATTCGGGGTACTTCGCCCCGGCAACAGCAGCCTTGCACGCACCCCGGTGCCACGCACCTCGGATGACTACGCAGTGCTACGGCTCGCGCGCTCCTTCTCGTCCGCGGCCCCGCCCGCGCCCACCAGCCCCGCGCGCATGCCCGCGAACCTCGGTTCGTACTGCCGCATGGTGCGCTGCGCGCCGAGGGCGAGCAGGCCGGGCAGCCAGCCCCGCGCGCCCTGCACCGCCCGCAGCCAGCCCTGCCCGTACACGTGCGCCGCGCGCCGCTCGATGCCGTCGACCAGGCGGTCGGCGGCGGGGCCGAGCGGGTAGGTGCGGTTGGCGGGCCACGGCAGGCGCTGCCGCATCTCGCGCATCACCTCGTACGCGTCGGCGCCGCGCACCATGTCCGTGTCGGTCCAGCTCAGATAGGCGACGCCGACCCGGACGCCCTTGTGCGCGACCTCGCCGCGCAGGCAGTGCGCGTACGCCTCGACGCCCGCCTTCGACGCGCAGTAGGCGCTCATCAGCGGCGCCGGGGTCATCGCCGCGAGCGAGGCCACCTGCAGCAGGTAGCCGCGGCTCTCGGCGAGGACGGGCAGGAAGGCCCGGCCGGTGACGGCGCTGCCGGTGAGATTGACGTCCACGACGCGGCGCCAGCTCTCCGGGTCGGAGCCGGCGAACGGGCCGCCCGCTGCGACGCCCGCGTTGGCGACGACGATGTCGGCCTTGCCGAAGCGGGCCTTGACCTCGCGGGCCACCTGCTCCATGGCCTCGTGGTCGGTGACGTCCGCGTGCCAGTGCGCGGCGTCCTCGTGCAGCGAGGCGGCGACGCGGGCCAGCTCGTCCGGCTCCAGGCCCACCAGCGCGACGCGGGCGCCGCGCGCCGACAGCTTGCGGGCCAGCTGCTCGCCCAGGCCGCGGGCCGCGCCGGTGACGACGGCGACCTGCCCCTCCAGGCATACGCGCCTCATCGGGCGGCCTCCGTCCCCGCCGCCACGCGCACGGCCTTGCGGGGTGCGCGTGGCGGCCGCAGCACCTGGTACTCCGAGAGGTTCACCTGGCGGGTGACCCTGCGGAACTCGGCGGTGGTGCCCGGCCAGACCACGGTGTTGCGGCCCTGGGCGTCCAGGTACCAGCTGCGGCAGCCGGTGTTCCAGACCGTGCGCTCCATGCGGCGCTGGATGTGCCGGTTCCAGGCGTTCACCGCGGAGGGGCGGGCGTCCAGGGCCGCCTTGCCGCCGAGGGTGTCCAGCTGGCGCATGAAGTCGGCCAGGTAGTTCAGCTGGGACTCGATGATCAGGATCATCGAGCTGTTGCCCAGGCCGGTGTTGGGCCCGATGACGGTGAGGAAGTTGGGGAAGCCGGCGGCGCTGGTGCCGCGCAGGGCCGTCATGCCGTCCTTCCACGCCTCGGCCAGCGTCCGCCCGCCGGCGCCCGTGACCCGCTCGGCGATCGGCATGTCCGTGACCCGGAAGCCCGTGCCGAAGACGATGGCGTCCGCCTGCGCCTCCGTGCCGTCGGCGGCGACGAGCGTTGCGCCCCGCACCTCGGCCAGCTCCGAGGCCACCAGGTCCACGTTCGGGCGGGCGAGCGCCGGATAGTAGTCGCTGGAGAGCAGGATGCGCTTGCAGCCGATGCGGTAGCCGGGGGTCAGCCGGGCGCGCAGGGCCGGGTCCGCGATCGCCTTGCGCATGTGGGCCAGCGCCAGCTTCTCCACCACGCGCATCCGCTCCGGGTGCTTGGTGAAGTTGCTGACCTGCAGCTCCCGGATGCCCCACAGGACGCCGCGGCGCAGCGAAGCGGTCACGGGCAGCCGGGTGTGCAGCCAGCGCTCGGCGGCCGAGACCGGCCGGTCGAAGCGGGGCAGCACCCACGGCGGCGTGCGCTGGAAGAGGGTGACGCGGCCCGCCTCGGGCTGGATGCCCGGCACGATCTGGATCGCGGACGCGCCCGTGCCGATCACGGCGACGCGCTTGCCGCGCAGGTCGAAGTCGTGGTCCCAGCGGGAGGAGTGGAAGACCTTGCCGGGGAAGGAGTCCAGGCCGGGGATCTCCGGGATGCGGGGGTCGGCGAGCGGCCCGGTGGCGGAGACGACGACGTCGGCCGTCCAGTCCCCGGACGCGGTGGTGACCTCCCAGTGCAGCCGCTCCTCGTCCCAGCGCAGCTGTTGCACCTCGGAGTTCAGGCGCAGGTGGGGGCGCAGCCCGAAGGTGTCGGTGACGTGCTCCAGATAGGCGCGGATGTGCGGCTGGCCGGAAAAGCTGCGTGGCCAGGCGGGGTTAGGGGCGAAGGAGAAGGAGTAGAGGTGGGACGGCACGTCGCAGGCGCAGCCGGGGTAGGTGTTGTCGCGCCAGGTGCCGCCCACGGAGTCCGCGCGCTCCAGGATCACGAAGTCGGTGATCCCCTCGCGGCGCAGCCGGATCGCCGCCCCCAGCCCGCCGAAGCCGGACCCGATCACCGCCACCCGTACGTGCTGACGCTCATGCTCGGCCATGCCGCAGCCTCCCGGATTCGACACAACAGTGCCAGCAATCACTGGCACGATGGGAGCGTAGGGCAGAGTCCAGGAGCAGCGATAGGGGTACGGGGAAAGGAAGTTACCGCCGGTCGCACGTACGCTTACGCTTCGCTCGGGGCCACGGACGAGGGGGCGCGGATGGTCGACGAAGAAGACCGCGGGGCGGGGCGGCACGCCGGTTCGGCCGGCCCCGGCGAGCCGGACGAGCCCGCCGCGCAGCGCTCCCGTACCGCGGAACCCGCCGGCACGCAGTACCGGACGGCGGAGCTCGCCGACGCCGCCGGCATCACCGTGCGCACGCTGCGCTTCTACCGCGAGCGCAAGCTGCTGCCGCCGCCGCGCCGCGAGGGCCGCATCGCCTGGTACGGCCCGCAGCACCTGGCCCGGCTGCGGACGATCGCCGAGCTCCTGGAGCGCGGGCACACCCTCGGCGGCATCGCCGAGCTGATCAGCGCCTTCGAGTGCGGGCGGGACGTGGGCGAACTGCTGGGGCTGGCGGGCGCGGCCGTCACCGTCCCGTGGCAGGAGGAGGCCGCGATCCGCCTCACCCCGGCCGAGCTCGCCGACCGCTTCGCGGGCGAGGTCACCCCGGAGAACCTCACCGCGTCGCTCGACATGGGCTACCTCGGCGTCGACGGCGACGAGATCGTGCACGTCAGCCGCCGCCTCCTCGACGCCTCGGCCGCGCTCGTGCGGCACGGCGTCCCGCTGGCCGCGGTGCTCGCCGCGGGCCGCGAGGTGCGGGCGCACGCCGACGCCCTCGCCGGCACGTTCACCGAGCTCATCCGCACCCACGTGCTGCCCGGCCTGCAGCCGGGCGGGCCCGCGGCCGCCGCGGCCCTCGAAGAGCTGCGCGGCATCGCCAAGACGGTCATGGACGCGGAGATCACCATGGCCCTGGACCGGCGCGTGCGCACCGAGCCGGGTGTCTGGCCCGGTGCGCACGGCGCCGCCGGCGAACCGGGACCCGCCAGACCCGGCTGACGGCGGCGGAGACGCGCGGGCGCGCCATGCCGCGACCACACCCGCACGCCGGCCGGACGGCCAACGGTGCTTTCACCGACGGGAATTCAAGCAGAACGCCGCCCGCCGGTGGGCAGAAAGCGGCAGTCCGTGCGCGCAAACGGCGTGATTGCGCCGAAAGCCGGTCCTGTTCACCGGTCCCGTTCACCGGGTCCTGTTCACCGGATCCCGTCGAGGCGCGTGCCTCAGCTGAAGACGCCCGTCACCGGCGCGTGGTCCGACCACCGCAGGTCGTGCGAGGCCGCCCGCTCCACCCGCGCCTTGAGCGCCCGCGCGGCCAGCCCCGGCGTCGCGACCAGGTAGTCGATGCGCCAGCCCGAGTCGTTGTCGAAGGCGCGACCGCGGTACGACCACCACGAGTAGGGCCCGTCGACGCCCGGGTGCAGGGCCCGGACCACGTCCACGTACTCGGCGAAGACCTTGCCGAGCCACTCGCGCTCCTCGGGCAGGAAGCCCGCGCTCTTGCGGTTGGCCTTCCAGTTCTTGAGGTCGGCCTCGGTGTGGGCGATGTTCCAGTCGCCGCAGACCAGCACCTCGCGCCCCTCGGCCGCCGCGCGCGCCTTGAGCCCCACCAGGTACGGCAGGAACTCCGCCATGAAGCGTTCCTTCTCGTCCTGCCGCTCCGTGCCGACCTCGCCGGAGGGCAGGTAGAGGCTCGCGACGGTGACGCCGGGCAGGTCGATCTCGGCGTAGCGGCCGCTGCCGTCGAACTCGGCCGAGCCGAAGCCGATCCGTACCGCCTCCGGCTCGCGGCGCGAGTAGAGCGAGACGCCGGCGCGCCCCTTGGCCGCCGCCGGAGCGTGCACCGTGAACCAGCCCTCCGGCTCGCGCACCTCGTCGGGCAGCTGGTGCGGCTCGGCCCGGACCTCCTGGAGGCAGACGACGTCCGCCTCGGTCTGCGCCAGCCACTCCACGAAGCCCTTCTTGGAGGCCGCACGGAGTCCATTCACATTTACGCTCGTAACGGTCAGCATTCCGGCACGATACCGAGTTCCCTACGATGCGTTGAATGCAGATCTTGCCGGTCGCCTACGACCATCCCGACGCGGTGAAGCTCCAGGACCGGGTCCAACTGGAGTACGTGCAGCGGTACGGAGACGGTGATCTCACCCCGCTGGAGCCGGCCCAGTTCGCCCCGCCGTGTGGCCTGTATCTCATCGCCTACGAGCCCGGCGGCGCGCCCGTCGCCGCGGGCGGCTGGCGGGCCCGCGAGGCGGCGGGCGGCGAGGGCCACGCGGACGGCGACGCCGAGGTGAAGCGGATGTACGTCATACCGGAGGCCCGCGGGCGCGGGATCGCCCGGCGGATCCTCGCGGCGCTGGAGGAGGACGCCCGGGCGGCGGGCCGGACACGGATGGTGCTGGAGACGGGCGCGAAGCAGCCGGAGGCGATGGCGCTGTACGTGTCGTGCGGGTACGCGCCGGTGCCGCGGGAGCAGAAGTTCGGCATGTACCGCACGTACGAGGACAGCCGCTGCTTCACGAAGCGGCTGTAGCCGGCGGGGCCGGCGCGGACCGGCGGCGGCCGGCGCGGACCGGCGGCGTCCCCGACACGGCCCGGCACGGACCGGCGGCGTCCCCGGCACAGCCAGGCACGGACCGGCGGCGTCGCCCGCACGACCAGCGCGGACCGGCAGCGTCGCCCGCACGGCCGGCGCGGACCGGCGACAGCCCCCTGCCCGGACCGGCGACAGCCCCCTGCCCGGGCCGGCAACCACATCTCCGCCGCCACGGCGTTCAGCCACCGCGGCGCGGACCGGCGGTGCCGGACCGGCCTGCAGGCCACCGCGGCACCGCCGGACACCTCCGTACCGGCTGAGCACCGCCGCGGCGGAAGGGCCGGCCGAGGCCGTGGGAAAGGGGCCGGGCACGGCCAGGGCTGCGGCCGGCACGGCCGTCGCGCCCCCGCCGGGCAGGCGCACCGCGCCCCCGCCGGGCAGGCGCACCGCGCCCCCCGCCCGGCAGGCGCACCGCGTCAGTGGCCGGCGATCGCCGCCTCCACCTCGTGGCGGATGTCGTCCGTGCGGTAGCGCGTGACCGTCCCGTACGGCTCCAGGATCGCGTCGGCCTCCGCCGGGCCGTCCTCGACGACCTCCGCGACCAGGACGGTGCTGCCCGGCGGGACCTCCGCCGCGAGCATCTCCAGGGCGGCGTTCGCGGCCGTGGCCTCCCGCGCGTCGCGCACCCCGCCCATGAGGCCGCCCGCCCCGAAGCCGAGCATCACGCCGAGGGGGCCGCCGAGGATGCCCAGGAGGCCGCCGATCAGGCCGCCGACGGCGAAGGCGCGGCCCGTGCCGGAGTTGTCGACCGCGTCGGGGAAGTCGAGGCTGCCGTCGTCGGCGCGGGCGATCACCGCACCCTCGCGGAGCTTGAGGCGGCCCTCGGCGTGGCCCTCGCGGAGGTCGTCCAGGGCCCGGTGGCCCTTCTCGGGCGAGGGGACGTTCAGGAAGAGGATGTTGTCGTCTTTCATGGCTTCCACTGTTGGGCCGGCCGGCCCGCCCCGCACCTCAGGAGGGCCCGGGCCCCGGGCCCGGGGAGGGCCCGGCCTCCCCGTCCCGTACCGACGCCGCCAGATCCAGCGTGGCCAGCGCTCCCCCGCCGTCCGGGTTGGCGAAGTGCAGGCCCGCCCCCAGGACCCGGGCCTGGCCCGCGGCGATCGTCAGCCCCAGGCCGAGGCCGGAGCGCGAGCCCGTGCGGAAGCGCTGGGGGCCGCGGGTCAGCAGGTCGGGCGGGAAGCCGGGGCCGCCGTCGCGGACCCGGACGGCGCCGCCGTCGACCTCCACGGTCACGGGCCCGCCGCCGTGCCGGAAGGCGTTGGTGACGAGGTTGGCGAGGATCCGCTCCACCCTGCGCCCGTCGGTCTCGACCAGGCAGTCGCGCAGGACCCGCACCGCGGCGGTGCCCTTGCCGTCCGCCTCGGCCGAGCGGACCGCGCGCCGCGTCAGCTCGCCCAGGGAACGCAGCTCGGTGTCGGCCCGCTCGGCGGTGCCGTCCAGCCGGGCGACCTCCAGGACGTCCTCCATGAGCGCCCGGACGCGCTCGGCCCGCTCGCGGACCATCTCGGCGGGGCGGCCGGGCGGCAGCACCTCGGCCGCGGCGACCAGGCCGGCCACGGGGGTGCGCAGTTCGTGGGCGATGTTCGAGGTGACCTCGCGCTCGGCCTGGAGGCGGGCGGCCAGCGCGTCGGCCATGGTGTTGACGGCGACGATCAGGCGGGCGATCTCGTCCTGCCCGCCGCGCGGCTTGAGGCGGGCGCTGAGGTCGCCGTCGGCGATGCGCTCGGCCGTCCGGGCGGAGGCGTTCAGGCGGCGCCCGGCGACGGTCGCGAGGCCCACGCCGACGACGCCGGCGAAGGCGGTGCCCAGGCCGCCCGCCCACCACAGGGCCTCGTCGAGCTTGCGCAGGTTGGCGGTCTGCCGGGTGTAGGGGTGTCTGACGACGATCGTGTCGCGGCCGAGGCGGCTGCCGGCCCACAGCACCGGTACGGGGCCGCTGCGGTCGAGGTAGGTGGCGCGCCTGCCCTTCTCCAGGTCCTTCCGCAGCGGCCCGGGTATGTGCTCGGGGTTGATGAGCGTGCGCGGCCGGTGGACGCCCGCGGCGTGGTCCTCGACGGCCGTGGCGAGCCGGCTCTCCAGGGTCTCGCGCGCGGTCTCCAGCTGGCTGGTGGCGGTGCGGTGGTGCACGACGAGGCCCATGATGACGGCGACCAGGGCGGCGGTGGCGGTGATCGCCACACCGATCTTCGTGCGCAGTCCCATGGCTTCCAGCTCCTCGGCGGCTAACGCGGGGGGACGGGGAGCCGCAGGCCGCGCAGCTCGTGGGCGACCGGGGCGGGCAGGCCCGCGGAGCCGGCGGGGCCGGCGGTCGGCGGGCGGAGCGGTTCCGGTTAGCAGGCCGGACCGGCCCGGCGGGGCCATTCGTGCCAAATGTAACCGGCGTGGCTGGTTCGACGCCCGCGTCCTTGCCGCGTGGCGCTCATCTGCTCGTAGGATCGCCGCGCGTACAGGCTCCGACCGCTCGTCACGGTGGAGGTCACTCATGCACATCGCCCGTCGAAGACTTCTGGGCGCGCTCGCGGGGGCGGCGGCGCTGGGGGCGGTGCCCGGCCTGCCCGGTGCGGCCGCCGCGGCCGGGCCGGGGCTCCCCGGGGGGCCGGGCGGCCCGTCCGCGGACTCCGGCGGCTCCGGCGCCTCGGGTGCCTCCTCCGCGTCGGCCTCCGCCGGCTCCTCCGCCTTCGAGGACGTGGTCTCCGCCGGGGACGCGGACGCGGCGGGCCTGCCGGAGGCGCAGGACGCGGCCGTGGGCTCCGCCGGAGCGGCCGCGGCGGCCCTCGCCCGGCTGCTGCCCGCCCACCACCGGCAGGTCACCTTCCGCACGGTGCCGCGCAAGGGCGGCGCGGACGCCTTCCGGGTGTCCGGGCGGGAGGGCGCGCTGGAGGTGTCGGGGACGACGCCCGCGGTGCAGCTCACCGGCTTCCACTGGTACCTCAGACACGTGGCCCACGCCCATTTCTCGTGGAACGGGGCGCAGACCGCCGCCCTGCCCGCCCGCCTTCCCGGCGTCCGCACCCCCGTCGTCAAAGCGGCGAACGTCCCCCACCGCTTCGTCCTCAACGACACGAACGACGGCTACACCGGTCCCTACAACGGGTGGGACTACTGGCAGCGCGAAATCGATGTGCTGGCGCTGCACGGCTTCAACGAGGTGCTGGTCTACGCGGGCGCGGACGCGGTCTACCACCGCACGTTCCGCGAACACGGCTACGGCGACGCCGAGCTGCGCGCGTGGCTCCCGGGCCCGGCGCACCAGCCGTGGTGGCTGCTGCAGAACATGGAGGGCTACGGCGGCCCGCTGTCCGCCGGCCTCCTGGAGCGCCGTACGGCCCTGGCCAGGAGGATCGTCGGCCGGCTCCGCGAGCTGGGCATGACGCCCGTCTTCCCGGGCTACTACGGCACCGTGCCGCCCGGCTTCGCCCGGCGCAACCCCGGCGCCCGCACCGTCCCGCAGGGCACCTGGGGCGGCTTCCGCCGGCCCGACTGGCTCGACCCGCGCACCGCGCACTTCCGGCGCGTCGCGGCGACCTTCTACCGGGTGCAGAAGGAGCTCTACGGCGCCACGTCGATGTACAAGATGGACCTGCTCCACGAGGGCGGCAAGCCCGGCGACGTGCCCGTCGCCGACGCCGCCCGCGCCGTCGAGAAGGCCCTGCGCGCCGCCCACCCGCGCGCCACCTGGGCGATCCTCGGCTGGCAGGAGAACCCGCGCCGCGCCATCCTCGACGCCGTCGACCGCCGCCGCATGCTCGTCCTGGACGGCGTCCCCGACCACTACCCCAAGGTCACCGACCGCGAGGACGACTGGGGCGGCACCCCGTACGCCTTCGGCTCCATCTGGAACTTCGGCGGGCACACGGCCATGGGCGCCAACACCCGCGACTGGGCCCGGCTCTACGAGGACTGGCGCACCAAGCCGGGCAGCGCGCTCAAGGGCATCGCCCTGATGCCCGAGGCCGCCGACAACAACCCCGCCGCGCTCGCCCTCTTCAGCGACCTGGCCTGGACGGACGGCCGGATCGACCTGGAGGACTGGTTCGCCCGCTGGCCCCGCTACCGCTACGGCGCCGCCGACCCGCACGCCGTCCGCGCCTGGGACGTCCTGCGCCGCACCGCCTACGGCACCACCCGCGAGGACGGCTGGAGCGAGGCCGCCGACGGCCTCTTCGGCGCCCGTCCCGACCTGGCCGTCACCCACGCCGCCGCCTGGTCGCCGCGGCAGCTCCGCTACGACGCCGCGGAGTTCGAGGCGGCGCTCCCCGAACTCCTCGCGGTGGCCCCGGCCCTGCGCGGCAGCTCCGCCTACCGCTACGACCTGCTGGACGTGACGCGCCAGACCGTCTCCAACCGCAGCCGCCTGCTCCTCCCCCGGATCAAGGAGGCCTACGAGGCGGGCGACCGGTCCCGGCTGCGCGATCTGACGGCCCAGTGGCTCGACTGGATGGCCCTCCTCGAAGAGACGGTCGCCACCGACGAGCGCCACCTGCTGAGCCGCTGGACGTCGGCCGCCCGCGCCTGGGGCTCCACCGAGGCCGAGCGCGACCGCCTGGAGCGCGACGCCCTCACCCTCCTGACCACCTGGGGCCCCCGCCCCTCCGCCGACGCGGGCAAGCTCCACGACTACGCCAACCGCGAGTGGTCGGGCCTGGTCGGCGGCCTCTACCGCAAGCGCTGGACGACGTACTTCAAGGAACTGGACGCCTCGCTGACCGCCCGCCGCAAACCGAAGCCCGTCGACTGGTACGCCCTGGAGGAGGACTGGCTCCGCCACCGCCCGGCCCTGCGGACCAGGCCGGCGGGAGACCTGCTGAAGGTGGCCCGGAAGGTCGCCCGCAAACTCTGACGGAAACTCCGGCCGGGCGAGTGCGGCCCGCGCAACTGCGGCGCCCGCAGCGGCATATAAAAAGATCCCGCCCGATCAATCAGATCGGACGGGATCTATTGCTGTGGACCTGAGGGGATTTGAACCCCTGACCCCCTCGATGCGAACGAGGTGCGCTACCGGACTGCGCCACAGGCCCTTGCAACGAGTGAAACTCTAGCACCTCCATCCGGGTGCTCGGAAATCCGCTCCCCGCTGGTCAGCGACCGGGGCCGCCGGAGTGGCCCGGGTCACTCGTCACTCGTTGGCGGCGCGGGGGCGGTCGTCGTCGGCGTACTGGTCGAAGAGCGGGGTGCGGCCGCCCTCGCGGGGGCGGCGGCGGTTCGCCTTCACCATGGACCAGCGCCGCGCCGAACTGGCCGCAC
>NZ_JBPQTW010000177.1:0-15053 GCF_051386535.1 Streptomyces sp. URMC 127 | reverse complement strand
GGGGCCGAGCGCCGTCGCGGCGGAGGATTGTCGCCAGGCGACGACAACACCGCGAGCAGCCAGCCCCTTGCCGCAGGCAAGAAGACCCCGCCGCAACGGCGATCAACCACAACGGCGCAGCCCGGCGGTGCCCGACCGGCCCAGGTCGCACGGCACCGCCGGACACCCCGGCAGGGGCCGAGCGCCGTCGCGGCGGAGGGGCGGCACGGCCGTTAGTCGGGTGGCGGGCGTTCCTCGGCGTAGTGGCACGCCGACGGGTGGGATTCCGGGCCGGCGCCCTCCAGGAACCAGTCCGGGATTTCCAGCGCCGGCACCACGCGAGCGCATTTCTCCCGCGCCTTCCAGCACCGCGTGCGAAAGCGGCACCCGGACGGCGGGTGCGCGGGCGACGGCACGTCCCCCGACAAGAGGATCCGCTCGCGGGACTCCCGCGCCCGCGGGTCCGGCACCGGGACCGCCGACAGCAGCGCCTGCGTGTACGGGTGCGTGGCGTGCTCGTAGATCTGGGTGTCCGTGCCCGCCTCGGCGAACCGCCCGAGGTACATGACCGCCACCCGGTCGGAAATGTGCCGGACGACCGACAGGTCGTGGGCGATGAAGACGTACGCGAGGTCGAACTCGTCCTGGAGCCGTTCCATCAGGTTGACGACCTGGGCCTGGACCGAGACATCCAGCGCCGAGACCGGCTCGTCGGCGACGATGACCTCCGGCCGCAGGGCGAGCCCCCGCGCGATGCCGATGCGCTGCCGCTGCCCGCCGGAGAACTGGTGCGGGTAGCGGTTGATGTGCTCGGGGTTGAGGCCGACGACGTCGAGGAGCTCGCGGACCCTGGCGCGCCGGTCGCCCTTGGGCGCCGCTTCGGGATGGATCTCGAAGGGCTCGCCGATGATGTCGCCGACCGTCATCCGCGGGTTGAGCGAGGTGTACGGGTCCTGGAAGACCATCTGGATGTTGCGCCGGACGGCCTTGAGCGCGCGCCCGGACAGCCGCGAGATGTCCTCGCCCTTGTAGAGGATCCGCCCCGACGTGGGCCGTTCCAGGTGCACGAGGAGCTTGGCCACGGTCGACTTGCCGCACCCCGACTCCCCGACGATGCCGAGCGTCTCGCCGCGCCGCAGGTCGAAGGAGACGCCGTCGACGGCGTGCACGGCGCCCACCTGCTTGCGGAAGAGGACGCCCTGGGTGAGCGGGTAGTGCTTGACCAGGTCCCGCACTTCCAGAACGGCCTCGCCGTTACCCGGCATCGTCAAGGGTCTCCTTCCAGAAGTGGCAGGCGCTGGCGCGGCCGGGCGCGACGTCGTAGAGCGGCGGCCGGTCGGTGCGGCAGACGTCCCGGGCGCGCGGGCAGCGCGGGTTGAAGGGGCAGCCGGCGGGGATGTCGGTGAGGCTGGGCGGCAGGCCCTTGATGGCGTGGAGCTGCTTGCCCTTGTGGTCCAGGCGCGGGATGGAGCCGAGCAGGCCGGCGGTGTACGGGTGGGCGGGCGCGGCGTACAGGTCGTGGACGGGCGCGGTCTCGACGATCCGCCCGGCGTACATGACGGCGATCCTGTCGGCGACGTCGGCGACGACGCCGAGGTCGTGGGTGATGAGGATCAGCCCCATGCGGTACTCGCGCTGCAGCTCCGCGAGCAGGTCCATGACCTGGGCCTGGACGGTCACGTCGAGCGCGGTCGTGGGTTCGTCGGCGATGACGAGGTCGGGCTCCAGCGCCAGCGCCATGGCGATCATGATGCGCTGGCGCATGCCGCCGGAGAACTGGTGCGGGTAGTCGCCGGCGCGCTGCGCCGCGGCGGGGATGCGGACGCGCTCCATCATGCGGACGGCCTTGGCCCGGGAGTCCTTACGGGTCATGCCGTCGTGGACGGAGAACATCTCGCCGAGCTGGGCGCCCACGCTCATCACGGGGTTGAGGGCGGACAGCGCGTCCTGGAAGATCATGGAGAGTTTGGCGCCGCGGAGCCGGCGGCGCCGCTCGCCGCCCATGGTGAGCAGGTCCTGCCCGCGGAAGAGCACCTGGCCGCCGGTGACGTGGCCGGGCGGGGAGTCGAGGATGCCCATGACGGCCTGGGCGGTGACGGACTTGCCGGAGCCGGACTCCCCCAGCACGGCGAGCGTCTCCCCGGCGCGGACGCTGTAGCTGACGCCGTTGACGGCTTTGGCGACGCCGTCCCGGGTGCGGAACTCCACGTGCAGGTCGCGCACGTCCAGCAGGGGTGTGCCGGCATCCTTCGCGTCAGGCTCGTCCATCCGCCCGCTCCTCAGCGCAGTTTGGGGTCGAGGGCGTCGCGGACCGCGTCGCCGAGCATGATGAACGCCAGCACCGTGATGCTCAGGGCGCCCGCGGGCCACAGCAGCATGTGGGGGGCGTTGCGGATCTGGGTGGAGGCGTTGGAGATGTCGATGCCCCAGGAGACGGTGGGCGGTTTGAGGCCGACGCCCAGGAAGGACAGCGTGGCCTCCAGGGCGATGTACGTGCCGAGGGCGATGGTCGCGACGACGATGACGGGGGCGACGGCGTTGGGCGCGATGTGCCGCAGCAGCAGCCGGGTGCTGCCCGCGCCGAGGGCCCGCGCGGCCTGCACGTAGTCGTGCTGTTTGGCGGTGACGACGGCGCCGCGGGCGATGCGGGAGATCTGCGGCCAGCCGAGCAGCACGATGAAGCCGACGACGGGCCACAGGGAGCCGCCGGTGACGACGGAGAGGAAGACGAGGCCGCCGAGGATGATGGGGATGCCGAAGAAGACGTCGGCGATCCGGGAGAGCAGGGCGTCCCACCAGCCGCCGAAGAAGCCGGCCAGCCCGCCGAGCGCGCTGCCGAGGAGCGCGGCGCCGGCGGTGGCGCAGATGCCGACGGTGATGGAGGCGCGGGCCCCGTGGACGGTGCGGGTGTAGACGTCGCAGCCCTGCGCGTCGAAGCCGAAGGGGTGGCCGGGCTGGGAGCCCTCCTGGGCCTTGGCGAGGTCGCACGCGAGGGGGTTGCCGCTCGCGATGAGGCCGGGCCACAGGGCGATCAGGATCAGGAAGAGGATGATCAGCGCGGAGACCACGAAGACGGGGTTGCGGCGCAGGTCGTGCCAGGCGTCGGACCACAGGCTGCGAGCCTTGGCGCTGGCGGGCACGCCCGGGAGCGGGCCGCCCTCCAGCGTCTCGGCGTCGCTGGTGGCCAGCGAGGAGGCGCCGCCGGCGGCGGGGGTGACGGCCGTGCCGGGAGTGACGGCCGTGCCGGGGGCCTGCGGCTCGGCCGGATCGGGCTCAGGCATAGCGGATCCTCGGGTCGAGCACGGCGTAGAGGAGGTCGACGAGCAGGTTCGCCAGCAGGAAGACGATGACGAGGACGGTCACGAAGCCGACGACGGTGGGCGAGTTCTGCCGCAGGATGCCCTGGTAGAGCTGGAAGCCGACGCCGTGGATGTTGAAGATCCGCTCGGTGACGATGGCGCCGCCCATGAGCGCGCCGATGTCGGTGCCGATGAACGTGACGACGGGGATGAGGGAGTTGCGCAGCAGGTGCCGGGTGACGACGCGGCGGCGCGGCAGCCCCTTGGCGACGGCCGTGCGGACGTAGTCGGCGCGGGCGTTCTCGGCGATGGAGGTGCGCGAGAGGCGGGTGACGTAGGCGAGGGAGGTGAGGGCGAGGACGACGCCGGGCAGCAGCAGTTCCTCGAAGGGCGCCTCCGGGGAGACGGACGGGGAGACGAGCGCCCATTTGACGCCGAAGAGGTACTGCAGCACGTAGCCGCTGACGAAGGTCGGGACGGAGACGACGATCAGGGTCAGCAGGAGCACGGTGGTGTCGGCGGAGCGGCCGCGGCGCAGCCCGCTGAGGACGCCGAGGGTGATGCCGAAGACGATCTCGAAGAGGATCGCGGTGAGGGTCAGGCGCAGGGTGACCGGGAAGGCGTCGCCCATCAGCTCGGTGACCGGCTGCCCGTTGAAGGCCGTGCCGAAGTCACCGGAGAGGATCTGGCCCATGTAGTGGCCGTACTGCTTCCACAGGGGCTCGTCGAGGTAGAGCTCCGCGCGGATGCGGGCGGCGGTCGCGGGGTCGGGGGCCTTGTCGCCGAAGAGGGCGGCCACGGGGTCGCCCAGGGCGTAGACCATGAAGAAGATCAGGAAGGTGCTGCCGAAGAAGACCGGGACCATCTGGAGCAGGCGCCGGATCACGTACCGTCCCATGGACGGTCAGCCGACCTTGATCTGCTCGTAGACGGGGACGCTGAAGGGGTTGAGCGTGACGTCGGAGATCCGGTCGGAGTAGCCGGCGCTGCCGTTCTGGTACCACAGCGGGATGGCGGGCATCTGCCGGGCGAGGATCCGCTCCGCCTCGTGGAACCTGTCGTTGGCCGCGTCCTGGGAGCCGTCGGCGTTGGCCTCGTCGACCAGCTTGTCGAACTGCGGGTCGCTGAACTTCCCGTAGTTGGAGGAGGCGTCGGTGTAGTACAGCGGCTGGAGGAAGTTCTGGATCAGCGGGTAGTCCATCTGCCAGCCGGAGCGGAAGGGGTTGCTCAGGCGCTGCTCGGAAATCTGGTTGCGGAAGTCGGCGAAGGTGCCGACGGGGTTGACGATGCAGGCCTTGTCGTTGCCGAGGGCGCTGTTGATGCTGTTGCAGACGGCGTCCATCCACACCCGGTGGGAGCCGGTGTCGACGTTCGAGGTGAGGGTGATCCGGCCGCCGGGCAGGCCGCCGCCGTCCTGGATGAGCTTCTTGGCGGAGGCGGCGTCGAAGGTGCAGGCGTCGCCGCACAGGCCGGACTTGTAGCCGCCCTGGTTGCCGAGCGCCGGTGAGGTCCAGTCCGTGGCCGGGGTGCGGGTCTTCTGGTAGATCTGGTCGGTGATCTGCTGCCGGTTGATCGCCATGGACAGGCCCCGGCGGACCTTCTCCATGCCGCTCTTCGACCACTTCGGGTCGTACATGGGGAAGACGAGCGTCTGGATGATGCCGGCGGGCTGGTTGAGGTAGCGGTCGCCGAGGTCGGCCTTGGCGTTCTTCAGCTGGGTGCTCGGGATGTCGTCGACGAGGTCGAGGTTGCCGGCCTGCAGGTCGGTGTAGGCGGTGTTGTTGTCCGTGTAGACCCGCAGCTCCACGCCGCTGTTCTTGGCCTTGTCGTCGCCGGGGTAGCCCTCCCAGCGGGTGAGCTTCATCGCCGAGCCCTTGGCGTACGAGTCGATGGTGTACGGGCCGTTGCCGACGGGCTTCTTCAGCCAGGCCGCGTGGTCGTCGAAGAAGGCGCGGGGCAGCGGGGCGTAGGCGGTGTAGCCGAGGGTGTCGGGCCAGGTGGAGAACTTGGTGCGCAGCCTGACCGTGAAGGTCTTGTCGTCCTTGACGGCGAGCCCGGAGAGGGTCCTGGCGGTGGCGCGCCCGCTCGCGGGGTGGACCTTGTCGTAGCCGTCGACGTACTCGAAGAAGGAGGCGTTCTTCTGCTTGTTGTCGACGAGGGCCGCGTAGTTCCAGGCGTCCACGAAGGACTTGGAGGTGACCTTCTCGCCGTTGGAGAAGGTCCAGCCGTCCTTGAGGGTGATGGTGAAGTTCTGCTGGTCGGAGGTCTCGATCTTGTCGGCCAGCATGTTCTCGGCGGCGCCGCTGCGGGGGTCGTAGCGCTTGAGGCCGCGGAAGATCATCGCGAGCACCTTGCCGCCCTGGACCTCGTTGGTGTTGGCGGGCTCCAGCTGGTTCTGCGGGTCGCCCCAGGAGGCGCGGACGACGCCGGACCCGCCGCTGCCGCCCCCGCCGCACCCGGCCGCGGCCGCGGCGAGCACCACGGACAGGGCACAGACGGCCCACCTGGCGCGCGTGGCTCCACGCATGGAGTGCCTCCTCCGGTCCCGGGTGTCGCTTATCTCCAGATAACACCCGATACGGTGGCGTGCGGCGGCGCTACGGCGGCGCCCCGGGCCGAACCACACGAAAGGGCTCCCCCGGCTGACCGGGGGAGCCCTTCTGCGCCGGCGCGCGGCACCGGCTACGGCGGTGCCGAACCGCCGCCGCCGTACGCTACGCCGCGCTCACCACCGCCGGCTTCTCCTCCGCGAAGTGGCACGCCGATGCGTGCGCCGCCGGGGTGTCCTTGCCCTGGTAGAGCGTGGGCACGGCCAGCAGCGGCACCTCCTCCGCGCACTTGTCCTCCGCCTTCCAGCAGCGCGTGCGGAAGCGGCAGCCGGACGGCGGGTTGGCCGGGGAGGGCACGTCACCGGTGAGGATGATGCGCTCGCGGCCCTCGCGGGCCTCCGGGTCCGGCACCGGGACGGCCGACAGCAGCGCCTGCGTGTACGGGTGCGTCGGGTGCTCGTAGATCTCGGCGTCCGTGCCGATCTCCGCCATCTTGCCCAGGTACATCACGCCGACCCGGTCGGAGATGTGCCGGACGATGGACAGGTCGTGCGCGATGAAGACGTAGGAGAGGTTGAACTCGTCCTGCAGCCGCTCCATCAGGTTGATGACCTGGGCCTGCACCGAGACGTCCAGCGCCGAGACCGGCTCGTCACAGATGATGATCTCGGGGTTGAGCGCCAGGCCGCGGGCGATGCCGATGCGCTGCCGCTGGCCGCCGGAGAACTGGTGCGGGTAGCGGTTGACGTACTCCGGGTTGAGGCCGACGACGTCCAGCAGCTCCTGGACCCGCTTGCGCCGGTCGCCCTTGGGCGCCACCTCGGGGTGGATCTCGAAGGGCTCGCCGATGATGTCGCCGACCGTCATCCGCGGGTTCAGCGAGGTGTACGGGTCCTGGAAGACCATCTGGATGTTGCGCCGGACGGCCTTGAGCGCGCGCCCGGACAGCTTGGTGATGTCCTGGCCCTTGTAGAGGACCTCGCCGGAGGTGGCCGTCTCCAGGGTCATCAGCAGCTTGGCGACCGTGGACTTGCCGCAGCCGGACTCGCCGACGATGCCCAGCGTCTCGCCCTGGTAGAGGTCGAAGGAGATCCCGTCCACGGCCTTGACGGCGCCGACCTGCTTCTTGAGGATCAGGCCCTGCGTCAGCGGGAAGTGCTTGACGAGGTTGCGCACCTGGAGGATCGGCTCGCGCTGACCGGCCGCCTCGGTCTTGCCGGCCTCCTTGCTCAGCTCAGCCATGGATCGTTTCCTTCCAGAAGTGGCACGCGCTGCCGCGGCCGACGAGCTCGGTGCCGTCCTGCTCGGCCACCGGGTGCAGGGCCGGGACGTCCGCCCGGCAGACGTCCTGCGCCTTGGGGCAGCGCGGGTTGAAGGCGCAGCCGGTGGGGATCCGCAGGAGGTTGGGCGGCAGGCCCTTGATCGCGTAGAGCTCCTGGCCCTTGTGGTCCAGACGCGGGATCGAGTCCAGCAGGCCGCGGGTGTACGGGTGGGCGGGGCGCTTGTAGAGCTCGTGCACGGGCGCGGTCTCCACGATGCGGCCCGCGTACATCACGGCGATCTTGTCGGCGACGTCCGCGACGACGCCGAGGTCGTGGGTGATGAGGATCAGGCCCATGTTGTACTCGCGCTGCAGCTCCGCGAGCAGGTCCATGACCTGGGCCTGGACGGTCACGTCGAGCGCGGTCGTGGGTTCGTCGGCGATGATCAGGTCCGGCTCCAGGGCCATCGCCATCGCGATCATGATGCGCTGGCGCATGCCGCCGGAGAACTGGTGCGGGTAGTCGCCCACGCGCTGCTTGGCGGCCGGGATGCGCACCCGGTCCATCAGCTCGATCGCCTTGGCCTTGGCGTCCTTCTTCGACAGGCCCTGGTGCACCCGGAACATCTCGCCGAGCTGGTTGCCGACGGAGAAGACGGGGTTGAGCGCGGAGAGCGCGTCCTGGAAGATCATCGCCATCTTCGGGCCGCGCAGCTTGCGCCGCTCGCTCTCCGGGAGCTTCAGGATGTCCTGGCCGTGGAAGAGGATCTCACCGCCGGCCACCCGGCCGGGGGGCGAGTCCAGGATGCCCATGATGGCCTGGGCGGTGACGGACTTGCCGGAGCCCGACTCGCCGAGCACGGCGAGGGTCTCGCCGGCGTCGACGCTGTAGCTGACGCCGTTGACGGCCTTGGCGATGCCGTCGCGGGTCTTGAACTCGACGTGCAGGTCGCGCACTTCGAGCAGGGGCGCGGACTTCTTCGCGTCCTGCGGCACGGAGGCTGCCGCCCCTTCGGTCTTTTCGGTCGTGGTCATCGGGACGTTCTCCTCAACGCAGCTTCGGGTCGAGGGCGTCGCGCAGCCCGTCACCGACAAAGACAAATCCGAGCACCGTCAGCACGATCGCGGAGCTGGGGTAGACCCACAGGAAGTCCTTGACGCCGAGGAAGTCCCTGGCGGAGGAGATCATGTTGCCCCACTCCGGCACCTCGGGGCTCACTCCGATGCCGAGGAAGGACAGCGAGGCCTCGGCCACGACGGCGGTGCCGACGCTGAAGGACACGTACGACATCACGGCCGCGATGGAGTTGGGCATGATGTGGCGCAGGATGATGCGCGAGGTGCTCGCGCCCAGGGCCTTCGCCGCGGTCACGTAGTCCATCTCGCGCACGGACAGGATGCTGGAGCGCAGCAGGCGGGCGACCGTGGCCCAGCTGAAGACGGCCAGCGAGACGATGACGGGCAGCACGCCGCGGCCCATCACCAGGATGATCACGATCGCGCCGATGAGCAGCGGGAAGGCGAAGAAGATGTCGGCGACGCGCATGATGACGCTGTCGACGGCCTTGCCGAAGTAGCCGGACAGGGCGCCGAGGATGCAGCCGATCACACAGGCCAGGAAGATCGAGGCCAGACCGACGATGACGGCGATGCGGCTGCCGTAGATGATGCGGGAGAACTGGTCGCGGCCCAGGGCGTCGGTGCCGAACCAGTGCTCCCCGCTGGGGTCGGCCAGCGTGTTGCCGAGGTTCTGCGCGTACGGGTCGTGGGTCGCGATCAGCGGCGCCGCGGCGGCGACGACGAAGAGCAGGGCGACCAGGACGAGGCCGACCACGGCGAGCTTGTTCGCCATGAAGCGGTGGCGGATCTCGCCCCACTGGGTGATGCGGGCCGGTGCGGGCTCGGCGGTGTTGTTCGCGGCGGCGGTCGGTGCGGTCGCGGCGTCCGGCCCCTTGGCGCTCTCTGCGAGCTCAGTCATGGGTGACTCCTAGAACGGGTGTGACCTGGCGGTCAGCTGAGGCGGATCCGCGGGTCGAGCACCGCGTAGAGCAGATCGACCAGCAGGTTGAGCACGACGAAGACGGCTACGCCGTAGGTGACCACGCCGACGATGATCGGGTTGTTGCCCTGCTGGATCGCGGTGACCAGCGCGTAGCCCATGCCGTCCCAGTTGAAGATCGCCTCGGTGATGAGGGCGCCGCCGAGCAGGCCGCCGAAGGAGATGCCGATGTAGGTGACCACGGGGATGATCGAGTTCCGCATGACGTGCTTGAGCAGCACGGTCCGGCGCGGCAGGCCCTTGGCCACGGCCGTCTTGACGTAGTCCGCGCGCAGCACCTCCAGCATGGTGCCGCGCATCAGGCGGGCGACGAGGGCCGCGTCGATGATGGCCAGCGTGAACGCCGGCATGATCATCGAGTTGAACGACCCGTCGGAGATCAGCGGGAACCAGCCGAGGTTCACCGAGAAGGTGCTCTGCAGCACCATGCCGATGACGAAGCTGGGGAAGCCGATCGCGAAGGTCGTGAGCAAGGTGACCAGGACGTCCCAGAACGAATATCTGAACAAGGCCGCAATCAGGCCCGCGAGGACGCCGATCACCACGTCGATGATGATCGCCGCCACGGCCAGTCTGGCGGTGTTGCCCAGCTTGGGGCCGAGCACCTCCGTCACCTGGCGCCGCTGGGTGTAGTCCTCGCCGAGGTCACCCTTGACCAGATTGGACACGTAGTTGCCGTACTGCACGGCAAGGGGCTTGTCCAGACCGTAGCGTTCGCGCAGCTGCTGGACGACGGCGGGGTCACGCGCCTTGTCGCCGCCGAGCGAGCCGACCGGGTCTCCGGGGAGGACGAACAGGCAAGCGAAGAGGATGAGCGTCGCGCCGAAGAGGACGACCACCATCTGCCCGATCCGCCGGATCACATATTTGCCCACGATGTCTCCTTGACTTACTGCCGCCGTGGGGCGTTCGCCGTCGCCTCCGCTCCGGGGGAAGACGGGGAGGCGGCCGCGCACGGCCCGGCCGCGCGGGCCGGGACGTGCTGCAGGCGAAGGCCGCGGAGCCGCGAGCTCGCGCTCGGGGCCCCACGGTCTTCACGGCATGGCTGGAGGGTGACGGTTACTTGACGCCGATCTCGGCGAGGTTCGGGTCCTCGAAGAAGTCCAGCTTCGCGCCCGTGAACTTCTTGCTGTTCACCAGGCGGTACTGGGTGCGCTTCCAGGTCGGGATGACGGCCTGGTCCTCGTCGATCGCCAGCTTCTCGGCCTCGTTGTAGATCTTGGCGCGCTCGGCCGCGTCCTTGGTCTGACGCGCCTTCACCAGCAGCTCGTCGAACTTCGGGTTGCTGTAGCGGCCGCGGTTGTCGCCCAGCGCCTTGCCGTTGGCGTCCGGGTTGATGCCGCCGGTGGACAGCAGCGGCGAGAAGAAGTTGTCGGCGGTCGGGTAGTCGGCGGACCACGCCTGACGCCAGATGCCCTTGGCGCCCTTCTCCTGCTGCTTCTCCAGGGCCTCCTTGAACGGCAGGCCGTTGAGCTTGACCTTCACACCGAGCACGTCCTCGACCTGCTTGGCGACGGCCTGCACCCACTCCTCGTGCCCGGCACCGGTGTTGTAGCCGAAGTCGAGGGTGTCGCCCGGCTTGAGGCCGGCCTTCTCCGCGTACTCCTTGGCCTTGGCCTTGTCCTGCTTGACGCAGGAGGAGCACACGTCGGCCTT
This sequence comes from Streptomyces sp. URMC 127, assembly GCF_051386535.1. Taxonomy (NCBI): domain Bacteria; kingdom Bacillati; phylum Actinomycetota; class Actinomycetes; order Kitasatosporales; family Streptomycetaceae; genus Streptomyces; species Streptomyces sp. URMC 127. The sequence continues at coordinate 4,250 of NZ_JBPQTW010000177.1, read as the reverse complement.
GTAGACCTCCTTGAAGTTCGGCGGCAGGAGAGCGGTGGCGGGCTCCTGCAGGCCCTGGAAGACACCCTTGGCGATCTCCGCGCGGTCGATCGCGTAGGAGATGGCCTTACGGGCGTCGGCCGAGTTCATCGGGCTGGTCTCGTTGAACGGCGAGATGTAGTTGATGCCCGCGACGTCCGACTTGAGCCACTCGCCCTGCGGCTCGTGCTTGGCCTTGGCGCCCGGCATCTGCGGGACCGGCATACGGGCCCAGTCGAACTGGCCCGACTCGAAGCCCTTGTACTCCAGGGTCACGCCGTTGTTCGGGTTGAGGATCGACAGCTCGACCTTGTCCAGCTTGGCCTTCTCCAGGCCGTAGTCGTCGTTGCGGACGAGCGTGATCTTCTTGTTGTGCTCCCACGAACCCTGCATCTTGAAGGGGCCGTTGCCGATGGGGGCGTCGTTGAACGACTTGTTGTCACCGGCGCCGGCGACCTTCGGCACGGGGCTGAAGGCCGGGTGGGCGGTCTTCTTGTCGAACTCGAAGTCCGGCGCGGACAGCTTCACCTTGAGGGTGTACTCGCCCTCGGCGGACAGGCCGGAGAACTTGTCGCTCGAACCGCCGTTGAGCTCCTTGTAGCCGGCGATGCCGTTCATGTGGTAGGCCACGTCGGAAGCAGACGCCTTGGTGGCGACGCGGGTCCAGCCGCGGATGAACGCCTCGGCGTTCACGGGCTCGCCGTTGGTGAACTTGGTGTCCTTCTTGATCTGGAAGGTCCACTCGTCACCGGTGTCGTTCGGCTTCGCGGACTCGGCCAGCTTCGCCTTGAGGGTTCCGTCGAGGTTCACGTCGTAGAGACCCACGAAGAGCTGACGGGCCACCAGCGTGCCCTCGGACTCCTGCGCGTTGATGGGGTCGATCGACTTCGGCTCCGTGATGCCCAGCCGGAAGGTCGCGCCGCCGCCCCCCTTACCACTGTCGTTGCTGCCGCCGCCACAGGCGGTCGCGGCCATCGCCACGACTATCGCGCCCACGACCCACTTGGCGCTCTTGGCACCGCGCATGGGTATGCCTCCTCAAGAGTCCACTTTTCACTACGAGAGAGGCGCCGGTCCCACGCTGACACCCCTGACAGCGGAGACGGAACCGGCACCTCGAGTGTGCTCGTGAGTCGGCGCTCCCCACAGCGCGTGACCCATTGACCCGAGCTCAATGAACCCAACTATTAAGTACGTCCGCCTTGTAAACCACACTTAAAGGGTCTCGCTTTGGTCACATCGAGCCCTCTCAGAGGTTCGAAAACCGGACAAAGCCAGCACAGACAGACAGCCGCGAAACGGACTGTTAACACAACTTCCGGTGCCGACCGGCCGCTATTCGGACAACCTTTGCAGCTGTACATGAATGTGGACTGACTGATTCCGGGTCGGGTGCGGGGGCGGCCCGGTGGCCCGGAAACGCCGGAGGCCCGGCCCCGCCGCGGGGAAATGCGGCGGAACCGGGCCTCTCGGAGCTCAGCTCGTGGACGTCAGCGCTTCGCGCGGGAAGCCGTACGGGCGCGGTCCTTCTGGTCCAGGACGACCTTGCGGATGCGGATCGCCTCCGGGGTCACCTCGACGCACTCGTCGTCGCGGCAGAACTCCAGGGACTGCTCCAGCGACAGCTTGCGCGGCGGAACGATCGACTCGGCGACATCGGCCGTGGACGACCGCATGTTCGTGAGCTTCTTCTCCTTGGTGATGTTCACGTCCATGTCGTCGGAGCGCGAGTTCTCACCGACGATCATGCCCTCGTACACCTCGGTGCCCGGCTCCGTGAAGAGGACGCCGCGCTCCTGCAGGTTCGTCATCGCGAAGGCGGTGACCGCACCGGCGCGGTCGGCGACCAGCGAGCCGTTGTTGCGGGTGACCAGCTGGCCGAACCACGGCTCGTGGCCCTCGTGGATCGAGTGGGCGATGCCCGTGCCGCGGGTGTTCGTCAGGAACTCCGTGCGGAAGCCGATCAGACCGCGGGACGGGACGACGAACTCCATGCGGACCCAGCCGGAGCCGTGGTTGGACATGTTGTCCATCCGGCCCTTGCGGACGCCCATGAGCTGCGTGACCGCACCCATGTGCTCCTCGGGCACGTCGACCGTGAGGCGCTCGACCGGCTCGTAGACCTTGCCGTCGACCTCCTTGGTGACGACCTGCGGCTTGCCGATGGTCAGCTCGAAGCCCTCGCGGCGCATCTGCTCGACCAGGATGGCCAGCGCCAGCTCACCACGGCCCTGCACCTCCCAGGCGTCGGGGCGCTCGGTGTCCAGGACGCGCAGCGAGACGTTACCGATCAGCTCGCGGTCCAGGCGGTCCTTGACCTGGCGGGCGGTGACCTTGCGGTCCTTGACCGCGGACTTGGCGTCCGCGCCCTTGCCCGTGCCGCCGCGGCCGACCAGCGGCGAGGTGTTGGTGCCGATGGTCATGGAGATCGCGGGCTCGTCGACCGTGATCAGCGGGAGGGCGACCGGGTTCTCCGGGTCGGCCAGGGTCTCGCCGATCATGATGTCCGGGATGCCGGCGACGGCGCAGATGTCACCCGGGCCGGCCACCTCGGCGGGCTTGCGGGTGAGCGCCTCGGTCATCATGAGCTCGGTGATGCGGACGTTGGAGATCGTGCCGTCGCGCTTGATCCAGGCCACGGTCTGGCCCTTGCGCAGCTCGCCCTGCTCGACGCGGAGCAGCGCGATGCGGCCGAGGAAGTTGTCGGCGTCGAGGTTGGTGACGTGGGCCTGGAGCGGCGCGTCCTCCTCGTACGACGGGGCCGGGACGTGCTCCAGGATCGTGGAGAAGAACGGCTCCAGGCTGGTGCTGTCCGCGGGGACGGTGCCGTCCTCCGGCTTGGTCAGCGACGCGATGCCGTCGCGGCCGCAGGCGTAGACGATCGGGAACTCGATCTGGTCCTCGTCGGCGTCCAGGTCGAGGAAGAGGTCGTAGGTCTCGTTGACGACCTCGTCGATGCGGGAGTCCGGGCGGTCCGTCTTGTTGATGCAGAGGATCACCGGCTTGCGCTGCTGGAGCGCCTTGCGGAGCACGAAGCGGGTCTGCGGCAGGGGGCCCTCGGAGGCGTCCACCAGCAGCACGACCGCGTCCACCATCGACAGGCCGCGCTCGACCTCGCCGCCGAAGTCGGCGTGGCCGGGGGTGTCGATGATGTTGATCGTGATCGGGTCCCCGCCGTCCTTGGGGTGGTACTTCACCGCCGTGTTCTTGGCGAGGATCGTGATGCCCTTCTCACGCTCCAGGTCGTTCGAGTCCATGACGCGGTCGTCGACGGAGTCGAGCTGGTGCGCGGCGAAGGCGCCGGCCTGCTTGAGCATGGCGTCGACGATGGTCGTCTTGCCGTGGTCGACGTGGGCGACGATGGCGACGTTACGAATGTCGTGGCGGGTGGGCATACTTGCGGCGCTTCTCCCGGAATCGTGGATGGCGGCGCGTACGGTCCGGCACGCGCGCCCGCCGGGCAGATCACGCCGCGGCCACTTCCATGGTACGGGCCCGCGCCGACTTCGGCTGCCGCAGGCCTCCCGGGGGGCCGGTGACCTGCGGTTTCGCCTTTCGGGGCGGGGGGATCCGCGGCAGCGGAAGCGGTTTCCGGCGCCCGCCGAAAAAACCCGCCGCCACGGCGAGAAACCCCCACCGGCAAGCCCGGCGGTGCCGGGCGGACTGCCGCCGGCTCGGCACCGCCGGACACGGCCGTGGTGGCTGATCGCCACCGCGGCGGAATAAGGGTCGGCCCTCGCCGAAAAGGATCCGCCGCCGCGGCGAGAAACCCCCACCGGCAAGCCCGGCGGTGCCGGACGGACTGCCGCCGGCTCGGCACCGCCGGACACGGCCGTGGTAGCTGATCGCCGCCGCGGCGGAACAGGGATCGGCCCTCGCCGAAAAGGATCCGCCGCCGCGGCAAGAAACCCCCACCGGGAAGCCCGGCGGTGCCGGACGGCCTGCCGCCGGCTCGGCACCGCCGGACAGCGCCACGGTTGCTGATCGCCGCCGCGGCGGAACAAGGGTCGGCCCTCGCCGAAAAAACACGCCGCCGCGGCGAGAAACCCCCACCGCGAGGGTCCGGCGGAATGCCCCCGGGCGGGGAGCCGTACGTCGTCAGCCGGCCGCAAGGCGGCCCCGTGTCGCGCCGCCGCCGAAGGTTACCGGGAGGAGCCCGGCCAGGATGATGCCGCCGAGGAGCGCGCCGCCGAGGGCGCGGGCGGGGGCCGGGGTGGCGGGGTCGTAGCGGG
>NZ_JBPQTW010000176.1:0-15139 GCF_051386535.1 Streptomyces sp. URMC 127 | reverse complement strand
TTGCGGTGCCGGTGCGGCGGCCGCGGGCGCCACCGTCGCGACGAGCGCGGCGGCGAGCAGCAGCGCGGTCGTGCGGGCGGGACGCGGGCGGGCGCCGGGAGAGTACGTCATTGTTCTCCGTCGTTCTCGTATCTCCTGCGAGAGTCCCGCGACCATAAAGTTCATGAACGGATAACGTCAATGGTTTCGTTTGGCTGTACGACTCCCGAAGTCATGGGGTGAGCGCGGCTCGCAGGCGGCCGGGGCTCACTCCGGCCGTCGCGGGCCGCAGCCGAGGGGGACGCCGGTGCGGCGGTGCTGCTCGCGGGAGGCTTCGGAGTCCGTGCTCCGGGCCGCCTCCAGCGGAAGGGCGGCGGCGTGCGCCGGGCGTCCGGGCGGCGGGACGTAGCCGGGCAGGCTCAGGGTGCCCCACACGTACGGGTCCGCCTGGGCGCTGCCGTACGCGGCCCACGCGCGCCGGGATTGACCCGTCCTGTCCTGGGTGTCGGAGTCGTAGAGGAGGACGTTCGCGGTGAGGTGACCCGGGTCGGCGGGCGCGGGCAGGTCCGCGAGGGAGATCCTGGCCTCTACGGTGTAGCCCTCGTACGGCTCGGTCACCGTGGAGGCCACGACCATGCCCGGGGCGGTCCTGGCCGCGGGGCCCTGCCGGTTGTCGCCGTCGCGTGCCGCGCACGGCCCGCCTCCGCCGGCGGTGAAGGGCAGGACGGCGGCCTTGAAGGTGGTGGACGTGTCGTCGGAGCGGCCCTGCGGGTCGAGGTCCACCTCGACGGAGTCCGTGCGCCAGTGACGCTTGCAGTCCTTCTCGCGGTCGAGCCCGGCGCCCTTCTTGTCGTCCGTGACGTGCACCAGCACGTACAGGTCGTCGCCGTTGCGGGAGAAGCGGGCGTCGGCCGCGCAGTCGTTCGCGGTCTTGCAGGGCGTGCCTTCCCAGTGCTTGAGCTCCACCGCCTTCCCGGGGTATTCCCCGGGGTCCGCCTTGCCGTTCACGGCGGGGGCCTTCGCGACCTCGGGCACCGTCGCGGTGGGGCGGTCCGGGTAGTCGGGCTGGGCCTTGTTCGCCAGCCACGGCATCTTCATCCGCCGCGCCCATTCCTGGAATTCCGCGTACTGGGGGCGCAGGCCGGACTGGGCCCTTTCCTCCGCCTTCAGCGGCTTCCCGTCATCGGCCACCACCGTGAACCATTCACAGGGGAGTTCCTCCGCCGGCGTCTCGACCTTCTCCGGCAGCGAGCCGAAGCCCTGCGTGGCGTACACGCGGGCCGCGTCCCGCTCCAGTTGCGCCCAGGTCCTGCCACCGGGGGAATTCCCGCCCGGCCAGACGCCGAGGACGGGCAGCCCGGTGTTCTCGTCGTTGATCCGCTTGCCGTCGCACCGCGCCCCCACGGGCCCCTTGAAGCCCCAGCTCTGGGTGAGGAGCCGGGTGGGCTTCCAGGGCCGGTACTTCTCTTCGCTGATCTGCCCGGCAAAGGCGCTGGGGTCACCGGCCATGCCGAACGCCTCGATGGCGAGGCGCCCCGCCTGCTGGTGGGCGCCGTGCTGGCCGAAGGGCCGCGGGTCCATGGTGACGACGGTCTTCGGGGTGGTCGCCCGGATCACCCGGACCAGCCGCTCCAGGGTGTCCGTCTCCCGCTGCGGCGTGCGGTTCCAGGCCTTGCCGGTCAGGGGCGCGTTGAGCGTGTACCAGAAATCCGGCTTGTCGGCGTAGTAGACGTCACGGATCCCCAGAATCCCGACGGCCTTGCGCTCCTCGGCCTCACGGATCATGCCGAGGGGCACGCCTTCCTCGTGCCCGACGGCGTTGCCGCCGCCCTCGCCCCGGGTGAGGGTCACGACCGCGCTGCTGAGCCCGTCCTCCTCCTTCCACCGGCCGAGGGTGGCCAGGGACTGGAACTCGTCGTCGGGGTGTGCGCCGACGAACAGCACGTCGGCGTGCGCCCGGTCCGTACCGCTGCCGGGCATGCCACGCGTGGACGATCCGGTGCTCGTACAGGCGGTCAGCACCGGCACGCCCGCGAGCAGCCCGGCCACTGCACAGGCGAGGGCCGGGGCGCCTCTTGGTCTCCGTAGGGGCACAGCAACTCGTCCTCTCCTCCGGGGCACTTGCCGTTCACTTCGTACCCGGAATTTCCGGCACGGGCCCGCGGTGCAGGGAAGCCGGTACGAATCCTCCCTCCCTGCCCCCTCTGCTGCCGACGGGGCGGGGTGTCGTCCTCGGCTTTCCGAGGGGGCGCGCGGGGGCCTGCTATGAGCGCGGCATCTGGCCGATGACGCTCACCTCCTGGACCGGGGCGAGCGCTCCGGTCGCGAGGAACTCGCGAAGTTCTGGGCGAAATGGCAGTACGTCTCATCACGCATCGACAGACTCAGGGAGGGCGGGAGATGAACTTCCCAGGCAAGGGGGTCATGGAGCTCATCGGCACGGACGTCGCCGCGTTCTACGACGACCTGGTCAAGGACTCCCGTACCTATGCGGACGTCTATCAGGAGTCCCTCGGCGGGGAACCCGGCACGGCCGGCAAGTAACACCCGTCGCCTCATGCAAGTGGGCGTAGCCCGCCCCCGCCCGGCTCGTTCGCCTCGGCGCAGCACGAACAGACGCGGGCCAACCGGCCTCCAGAGCCGCCTCGGCCGGCAGCTCCCTCCCCGCCCTGCACGGCGACAGCCACCCTTGCCGCGCGGGACGGCCTCTCGCCTCATCAGGTCGAGAGGACGAAGGCCAGGAAGCACATGACGATCACCGAGACGTACAGGGCCGCCTGGTAGCGGGCGGGGTATTCGTATGTGTCCCTCTTCACGCCACGGCGCCATTCGTCGCCGTATTTCATGAACAGCTTCCTGGACGGGAACAGGCCGACGGTGAGCCCCGTCAGCGCGAAGGAGTACAGAACCAGCATCTGGCGGGCATTCCAGTGCTGGTACTGAAGACGGCCCACCGCGACCATGCCGAGGCAGCCGCCGATGCACAGGACGAACAACACCGCCGTAAGTTTGTGCGTTTTCGTCCACCTGTCCATGGCACAGCAGAAGACGACGGTGGAGAACGCTGCCATCAGCAGCAGGTGGGGCAGGGGAAGCTGTGCGAGCACGGCGGGTCCTTTCGGCAGTGCTCAAGGGCCGGCGGCGAGTGCGCCGCCGGCCCCCGTTTCCGGAGTTCTACCTCACGTCTCCTCGCCCCTTCTCAGAAGACGGAGCTCAGCACGCCGGTGACCGGAGAGATGAGGTCGTGTCCGAACTGCGTGACCTTGGTGACGACCTTGCCACCGCCGAGAGCGCCGATCCACTTGGACTGGCCGAAGGTGATCACTCCCAGGGCCAGGCTGCCGAGTGAGGACTTGAACTCGCTGCTCGACCAGCCGTAGCCGATACCGGTGAACAGGGCGTTGAGCCCACCGAACGCGAGCGAGGCATACGCGAAGCCACCGGCGAAGGCTTCCAGGGGCGGGAAGAACAGGCCGCCGATACCGCACAGGGCAGACGCGAAACCCGTACCGATGCTGAGCCAGTTGGTGGCGTTCGCCGCCCATCGCGCGCCTTCCTTCCACCAGGGAAGGCCGCCCTTGACGTTGTCGTTGTCGGGCGAGTCCGCCGGGTTCTTCCCGGCTTCCTTGGCTTTGCGCGCCGCCTCGGCCGCCTTCCTGGCCGCCTCCGCGACTTCGGCCTTTCGCTTGGCCGTGGCGATCCGGCGTGCCTGGCTAGCGGCTGCCGTCGCCGTCTTCGCGTCCTTGCCCGCCTGGATGGCGGAGGCGCGTGCCGAAGCGGCGGACGCCTGGGCCGAGTTGGCGGAGGACACGGCGCGGCGGGCGGCATCCACGGCGCGGTTGGCGGAGTAGTTCGCCGAGCGGGCGGCCGTGCGAGCGGTGGCGGCGGCCTGCTTCGCCTTGTCGGCCGAGGCCCGTGCCTCCTTGGCCGACTTCTCGGCGGCGTCGGCGTTCGTGTCCGCCTGCTTGGCGTAGTCGGCGGCCTTTTCGGCGGACTTCCTGGCCTTGTCCGCCCACTCCAGCGCTTCCTTGGCGGCGTCGCGTGCGTGCGCCGCCGCCTCCTGCGCCCGTGCGGCGTCCTCCTGTGCCTTGTGGGCGATCTTCGCGGCGCCGGCGATCGCGCCCTGCATGGCGGCGATGTGGGCGGCCGAGTCGTGGTCGAGCTGCGCGGTCTTGTACTGGACCGAGGCGAGGAAGTTGCGGCGCATCCAGGCCGGGCCCTCCAGGGCGGCCTGGGCGTGGGCCTTGGTGTACGGGCCGGCCTTGGCGATGACGGCGGCGGTGGCGACCGCGTCGTCCTCCCGCTGCGCCGCCTCGTACGTCGTGCTGAGGAATTCGTACAGGGCCTGGGCGGTTCCGGCGTTCAGCGCGTCGTTCGCCGCCTTCTTCACCGCGCTGCCGGGGTTGTTGGCCAGGACGCGGCTGACCGCGACGCGGTTGTCCATGGCGGCGGACTCGACGGCGCCGGTGCCGAGGAACTTCGTGGCGGCGTCCGGGGCGTCGTCGGCCAGTGCCTTCGCCGCCGCGTCGGCGATCTCCGGGGCGGCCGTCTGGGCTATGTAGAGGGCGGTCTCCCGGTCGTCCTGGTTCTGCGCGAGCTGCCGGTCGGTGTCGAGCCAGGCGTGGACGTCGGTGTCCGTGCCGGCCAGGGCGAACCGTGCCGCCTCCCGTGACCAGGTGCCGCGGGAGTTCATCAGAGCGATGGCGGCCTTGCGTCCGAGGGTGGCGGCAAGGTTCGCATCGCCCGCCTTGAGTGCCGACTCGGCACGGGAAAGGAGATCCTTGGTGGCCTGATCGGCCTGGTCGGCCTGCGTTCGCTTCTCGGCGAGTTCCCCCTTCTCCTGTTCCTCGATCTGTGCGAGGAGACGGGCCTCTTCGAGCGCCTGCTTCATGTCCTGGTCCAGGCGCTGCCATTCGGCCTCCCGCGCCTTCTTCTCCACGTCGACGGCCTGGGTGACGGCCTCGGTGGCGGTGTTCGCGGCCTTGGTGGCCGCGTTGGCGAACTCGGTGGACTTCTTGGCGTACTCGACGGCCTTGCCCGCATACTTGGCGGCCCACTCGGCGGCCTCGGCCGACTTCTCCGCGTGGTCGGCCGCGCTGTTCGCGGCGTCGCGTGCGGTGCGGGCCGCTGTCGCCGCGGCGTTGGCCAAGGCCTGGGCCGTGCCGGCGGCGTTGGTGGCGATCGCAGCGTTGACGTTTGCGATCTGTGCCTGCCGCTTGGCCTCCGCGGCCTCCGCCTGTGCCTTGCCCGCGGCGGACGCGGCGGTGGCGGAGGCGTTGGCGGCAGCGGCGGCGTTGCGGGCCGCCGAGGCGGCCGCGGAGCCGGCGTTCACAGCCTGGGCCGAGGCGGCGCGGGCGTAGTCGGCGGCCTTGGCCGCGCTGCGCGCCTTGGCCGCGGCGTTGCGGGCGGCGACGGCGGCGTCCTTGGCGGCACCCGCCTTGGAGGCGTCCTTCGAGGCGGCGATGGCCGCGCCGTAGGCCCGGGCGGCGGCGGAGCCGGCGGTGGCCGCGGCCTGGCTCGCGGCGGTGGCGGCGTAGGCGGCGCGGCGGGAGGCCTGGACGGCGGCGTGGGAGGCGCGGATGGCGACCCGGGCCGAGTCGGCGGCGCCCTTGGCGGACTCTGCCGCCTTGCGGGCCGCCTTGCCGGTCTTGACCACGTCCTCCTGGGCCGCCTGGGCTTCGGCGGCGGCCTTCTCCGCCGCCGCCTTGGCCTTCGCGGCTGCCTCCACGGCACGGGCGGCGGCTTCCTCGGCCTGCTTGGTCTTCGCGTCGGCCTTCTTGCCCTCGCGCTCGACGACCGCGACGAGTTCCTCGATCGTCGCGGCCTCCTGGTCACGGGCCCGGGCGATGTGCTGACCCGTCTCAAGGAACCACTCGACGTCGTCGGCCGACCCCGACAGAGCTCGCGAGGCGTACTTCCGCACTTCGGGGCCGGCCTCCACCATGAGCTTGGAGGCCTCGAAGCGCATGTCCTCCTCACGGGCGGTGTACTGGCCCTCGGTGAGGAACGCCTCCAGCGCGGCCTGGGTGCCCGCGTCCAGGGCGGCGCCGCCGTCACGGCGTACGGCCTTGTCTCCGTTCGCCATCACGGTCGTGGTGGCCACGCGCAGGTCTTCCATGATGCCGGGCTTGAAACCGCCCTTGAGGTAGTCGGCGATCGCGGCGTCACCGCTGTCGATCGCCGCGGAGGCCTCGCGCCGGGTTCCCTTGCCGCCTCCGGCGAGGGAGGTGACGACGGCAACGCGGTTGTCCTCCGCGGTGGCCCTGGGGAGTTCGGTGGTCAGGAAGGCCTGGATGTCGGCGTCGGTGCCGGACAGCGCGGCCTCGGCGGCGGCGCGGACGGCCCGCCCGCCCAGCAGCCAGGCCTGGACGGCCTTCGCCCGGTCGGTGTCGGGCAGGGCGAACGGATCGCCGTCGTCGCCGTCGGCCGGCGGGGTGTCGGCCAGGGCCGCCACGGGGTTGAGGACGAGGCTCGAGGTGGCGGCGACGACCGTAGTGGCCGCGATGGCGCCCAGAACGCGCCGCCTGCTCCAAAACGTGGTGTCCAAAGTGATCCTTCGGGATCGGTGTCCGACGTCGGCGCAAGTGCGGCGGCATACCGTCGGGCAGATGTTGAGTCAGCCGCGCGCACGTCCCCCTGCCTGCAACGGGATTGAGCAGGACGAGTGAGCGGGGACATGGCAGATGCGCGTCGTGACGATAAGCGGGCTGAGCACTTGCTGACCACCTGCGGGACCGCCGGGAAGCAATGAGAAAGACCACAAGTCCTGTATGTGGGGTTTTGTTGATCAATATTGCGTTAATGGGATGGTGCGGGGCGGGTGCGCGTGTTTGAATTCGACGCCTCCGTGGCCGAGCGGTCCTCTGGTGAAAAACCGTGTCCGTCCTGGACAGGGGCCGCTCGGCACGCTTCAATTCCTCCTTTTCATAAGGGAACTTGCATGAAGTTCGCACGGCGGATCATCGCCACCGGTGCGGCCGTCGCAGCGTGCACAGCTGCGCTCCTCGCCGCCGCCTCCCCTCAGAACAGCACGTCGGACAACCCGGTGACGGTGGCCGACGGCCGGCCCGGCTACGTGGTCGAGGACTTCAACTACCCCGGCGCCGACAAGATCAAGGCCGAGAAGGGCATCACCCTCAAGCGCGGTGACGGCCACGTCACCCTCGCCGACTGCTCCTCCGGCACCGGGCTGATGGAGGTGTGGTCGAGGAAGAACGAGAAGATCTGCTTCCGCACCACCGGCGCCTCCGGCTACCTCACCCTGGAGATCCCCTCGGTGTTCGCGGTCCGGGGCGCGTCCGACCATGCCGCGGACGTCACCCTCACGGCGCCGGACAACACGCCGCAGGAGGTCAAGGTCGCCAAGGGCGACTGGACACCGGTCGGCGAGTCCACCGACCCGCAGTCCCGCGACCACGTCCTCGTCGAGATCCGTACGAGCAAGTAACCGGAGAACACCCTTCATGCGCACAACCCACAAGCGGCGCACCCTGTGTACGGCCCTCGTAGCCGCTGCCGCGATCGGCGCTCCCGCCTTCTCCGCCCACGCCGTGACCGGGCCTGCCGAGGCGGACAACACGCGCGCCTTCACCGCCCGGCTCGACATCGGCAATGGCACGAAGGCGTGCAGCGCCGCCCTGATAGACCCGGAGTGGCTCATCACCGCCGCCTCCTGCTTCGCCGACAACCCCGGCGAGTCGATCAGGATTCCGGTCGGCGCTCCCAGGCTCACCACCAAGGCCGTCATCGGCCGCACCGACCTCACCACGACCGCCGGCGCCGAGCGCACCGTCGTCAAGCTCGTCCCCCGCGAGGACCGGGACGTCGTCCTGGCCAAGCTGTCCGCCCCGGTCGCGAACGTCCGCCCCGCCCAGCTCGCCACCGCTCCCGCGCAGGCCGGCGAGAAGCTGACGCTGACCGGCTACGGCCGTACGAAGGACGAGTGGGCCCCGCTCAAGGCACACAACGGGACCTTCACCGCGGCGGCTCCGGGCGGCAGCGACGTGGAGGTCACCGGCGACAACGCCGCGATCTGCGCCGGCGACGGTGGCGCACCCCTGTTCCGTACCTCCGGTGACATCGCGCAGCTCGTGTCGGTGGCCTCCCGCTCCGACCAGGGCGGCTGCTTCGGCATCGATGCGGCGCAAACGTCCACCAAGGGCGTCGCCACCCGCACCGACGACCTCGCCGCCTGGGTGGACTCGGCCGTGAAGGCCGCCCCGGTCGTCGACTTCAACGGGGACGGCATCGAGGACATCGCCATCGGCGATCCGAAGGCGACCGTCGACGGCAATGCCGAGGCCGGTGCCGTGCGTGTCGTCTACGGCGGCGGCAAGGGCAACGTCCAGCTCGACCAGAGCCTGTCCTTCGTCCCGGGCGCGGCGGAGGCCGGTGACCGCTTCGGTCAGTCGCTGGCCACGGTGGACTACAACCAGGACGGTTACACCGACCTCGTCGTCGGCGTGCCGTTCGAGGACGCCGGATCGGTCGCGGACGCCGGCATGGTGTCCGTCGTCTACGGCTCCGCCGGCGGGCTGGGCAAGGGCCGTGCCGCCGAGGACTTCGTGCAAGGCCAGGGCAACGGCGCGCTGAAGGCGTCGGTCAACGAGAAGGGCGACATGCTCGGCTACTCCCTCGCAGCGGGGCAGACCCGCGAGGGTGATCCCTTCATCGTGATCGGTGACCCGGGCGAGGCCATCGGCGCCAAGGAGGACGCGGGCAACGTCTTCTACGTGCGCGGCGGCACCAACGTGAACCTGACCCAGGAGGCCGGCATGTCCGGCGGCCTGGAGGCCGGGGACAAGGTCGGCTGGTCCGTGGCCGCCGACGCCAACAACATCGCCATCGGCGCACCGGGCGAGGACATCGACAAGGCCGTCGACGCCGGTGCCGTGTGGGTGCTGTCGCACAAGCGTGGAGCGGACGGCAAGCCGGCGCAGCGGGCGAACATCAACCAGAACGACGACAAGGTCTCCGGCGGCTCCGAGACCGGCGACGCCTTCGGCACCTCTGTCGCCCTGGTGGAGAACGGCCCGAACGGGGACTCCGTCCTCGCCGCTGGCGCACCGGGCGAGTCGGTCGTCAACGCGAACAAGGTGGACGTGAAGAACGCCGGCACCGTGTTCACGTTCAAGATTCCCGCCTCCGGCGGCTGGTCGCAGTACCAGGTGATCAACCAGGACCAGCCGGACGTCATCGGGGGCATCGAGACGGGCGACCGCTTCGGTGAGACGCTCCAGGCCGTCAACCTCTCGCCCAGGACCGCTCCCACGTGGCAGACGCTCCAGCTCGTCGTGGGTGCCCCCGGTGAGACCCAGGGATCCGTGGCCGCCGCCGGCGCGGTGCACACCATGACCCTCCTCGGCGCTCCCGGCCCGCACAACGACGTCCTGTACGCCGGCCACAACGGGGTTCCGGGCGCACCGGGCGCCAACCAGCGGATGGGCCAGGCCGTCGGCGTCTCCCCCACGCACATCTACGTGGGCATGCCGACGGGTCCGCACGCGCAGGGCGCGGCCTACGCGGTGCCGTGGCGCAACGTCACCTCGCACGACGCCTCCGGCGCCGACCAGCCGGTGACGGTGTACCAGCCCGGCAAGGACGGTATCCCGTCCGGCGGCAAGGCGTTCGGGTCCACGATCCGGTAAGGACGTCTCAGCCCGACCGGTAGTACGCGGGTCCCGCCCTAGGCAAGGAGGGCGGGACCCGCGTGTTTGTGCCCGCCTCGTGGTCCGGCGTGCCGTCAGCCGGACCAGCGAGAGGTGCCTCGCGGTATGACGGCGCATTGAACCGCTGTGTGCATGGTGAGTGCGGCGACGGAAGGGTTTGACCTTGCCCCTACGTCAGGGTTGGAAGCTTGTCGCATGACGAAGAACACCACGTCCTCGGTTCAGTTCACCCCTCCCGTCGGAGGCTTCCAGGAGAGCGGCGGCCGTCGCGTTTTCGTACACCGGTCGGGCAGCGGCGGACCGGCCGTCGTGTTCCTGCCGGGCGCGAGCGCGGTCGGTCTGGACTACTTCGGTGTCCAGCAAGAGGTTTCGCAATTCACCACGGCCGTGGTGTACGACCGCGGCGGCACCGGCTACAGCGACGACGTCCCCCTGCCGCGCACCGCCGCCGCGGTCGCCATGGAACTGCACGAGCTGCTGCACGCCCAGGACATCGCCGGCCCGTACGTCCTGGTGGCGCACTCCCTCGGCGGTGCCTACGCGCACCGGTTCGCGCAGCTGTACCCGCAGCAGGTGGCAGGTCTGGTCTGGCTGGACGCCTTCCACCGCGACTGGGACGACTTCATGCCTCCCGAGGCGCGCCTGGCCGCGAGCGTGGAGATGTCGCCTACGGAGGAGCAGCTCCGGCAGGGGCTCCCGGCCATACGTCAGATGTGCGCCGCATTGCTCGTGGACTACCCGGAGGAGGTGCGGGAGCCGCTGATCGAGTATCACGTGAGCGACAAGTGGATCCATGCCGGCATCGCCGAGCGCGCCTCGATGGCCGGCCTCGCCACCGAACTGCGGGAGGGGCCGGACCTTCCGGACGTTCCGCTGATCGCCCTCACCCCGATGGGCATCGACCCCGGCCAGCAGGCGCTGATGCCGGAGAAGACGCTGCAGGCGATGCACGACGGCAAGAAGAGGCTGTACGCGGCCATGGCAAGCGCGGTCTCGCAGGGGGAACACCGCGTCCTCCCCGACACCGGTCACAGCCAGCTCATCTTCGAGCGCCGCGATGCCGTGGTCCAGGCGATCCGTGACGTCGTCGACCGGGCCGCTCGCGCCTAGACTCGGCCCGGCACGCTTCCGAAGACCAGAGGTGAACGGTGCTCACGATCAGCCAGCTGGCAGCGAGTGCGGGCGTGACCGTGCGCACGGTCCGCCATTACCACCACGTCGGCCTGCTGCCCGAGCCCGAGCGCGACGCGTCCGGCTACCGCCGCTACAGCGCGCAAACGGCGGTGGATCTCATCCGGATCAGGACCCTCGCCGATGCCGGGGTGCCACTGGCCCGTATCGACGCGCTGCTGCACGCGCAGCCGGCCGAGTTCGCCGCGGCCGTCACCGCCATCGACGCCGAGCTGCAGCGCAAGATCGACCAGCTCACCGAGCACCGCCGCCGGGTCGCCCAACTGGCCGTCGGCGAGGGGCTCGTCCTGCCGCCCGAGGTGGTCGCCATCCTGAACCGGATGCGCAGTCTCGGCGTCAGCGAACGAATGGTACGGCTCGAGCGGGATGTGTGGATCCTGATGCAGGCACTGGACCCGCAGTCCATGCAGCAGGGGATACGGGACAAGAACGCCAGCTTCGACGACCCCGGGACGACGCGCCTGTATCTCGTCTGCGACCAGTCGCTCGACTGGGACCCGTACGACCCCCGCGTGGACCAGCTCATCGACGAGCTCGACGCATGGGAGATCGAACACGGACGCGACAGCAGCGAGCGAGGGAACGTGGACCTGATCTTCTCCCGGATCGCCGAGGCATCGCCGACGTGGCAACGGATCCTCGACGTGATGGCCCACCGCGCCGAGCAGCGCCGAACCGCCGGGCACGTCAGCTGAGGGCAGCACACTCGCAAGCCGGCGCCGATGCACGCGCATCGGCGCCGGCGGTCCAGGAGCCCTTGCCGGACCGCGTGCCGGACCGGCGGCTCTCCGGGTTTCCATAGGGCGCCGGGGCAAGGCGGCCGCCCTGCGCCTATGGTCGGGCGGCCCCCATGGAAGGCCGGCAGCCGGCTACCGGGGCTCCGAGTGCGTAGTGCACGTAGGCGTGGATCAGCTGGAATCCGGACTTCGCGGCGAGGTGGCGGCTGGGGTGGTTGTCGCGAGAGCAGGTCCAGGACGGGATGCGGCCGCGGGCGGTGATGTCGGCGCACAGCGCCCGGACGCAGGCGGAAGCCAGACCGCGGCCGCGCTCGGCGGGCAGGGTGGCCACGGCGATGTCCTCGTAGCGGCTGCCGGCGAAGAGGGTGCAGGCGAGGGAGAGCAAGCGCCCGTCGCGGAAGGCGCCCCAGCCTCGGCCGGACGCGACGAGCCCTGCCGGGCCGCCCCAGCTCTCGGTGATCCAGGCGAAGTCGGGGCCGAGGGCCCGGACTGCCGACGCATCGGCGACGGCGAGCGGGCGGACGGTGATCGCAGGGGCGAGCCGGACGAAAGGCACCGAGCCACGATGGGCCCAGATCATGCGCTCCCAGGGGCCGATCCGCTCGAATGCCCTGCCGAGGAGAGGCAGGAAGCGGTCCGGGGCGACGACATAACAGTGGGCCAGATGCGCGAGGCCCCCGGGGTCTGTCGCGCACGGGTCGCCGGCCAGGACCGCGTATCCCGCGCAGGAGACGGTGGCGGCCCGCGGTCGCAGCGGGTGGTCGGTCCACCACGTGCCCAGCCCGATGCGGGCGGCGTGTTCGGGGAGGGCTCCCACGCCGGGGCGGCCGGCGGGGAACCAGAGTTGCCGTGCCCGGGTGGCCGGCGGGGTGCGGAGGGCGTTGTCGTTCGGCATGACGGCTCCGGAGAACCCGAGGGGCGGGCTGTTCTTCACCGCCCGCCCCCGGTAGTGATGACCTGCGGTCAGTTGCAGGCCTTGCTGCCGTGGTTGGCCTTCTTCTTGCGGCGGGATCGCTTCTTACGGGAGCGCTTGGACACAGATACCGTTCCTTCTCTACGTAGCGGGATGCCGGGCGTTAGGACTGGTCAGGCCGTCTGGGCGACCAGCTGGTCGGCGAGCCCGGACGTGGCACCGGTGACCAGAACAGTCCTGGGAGCGGGCGAGACAGCGGAAGACATGGGAATAGACAGGGGAATCCACTCCGGGAATTCGAACAAAGCGGCAGCCGGGTCCGCCCCGTGGCGGGCTGCCGTGTGAACAGAAGACGACTTCCGCGGCAGCGCACGTGAACGTGAACGCCGACAGGCTGGGTGAGGTGCGGAGACAACGCACCGTTGTGCCGGCGCGCCCTCGCTGTGTCGCGGAAGGGAAATACGCTCAGCGCATAGAAAGTGAGCAGCGCGCGGTGCCGGGCAGCGCCGTATGAGGCGGCCGGTCGTCGTGGCGCAGGTGGCTGTTCACGAGAACCATCCAAGGCAACCGGACTGCCCGGCGCAAGCCGTCCGCCGCTTCTCTGACGCGCTTCTGACGCCCCACCACAGACGCCGCACCACGAGCCGAATTACACTAGATATCCTGTATGTGCGATTTAAGCTCATCCCGTGATCGACGTGACGGGGTTCCTCAAGCGGCTGACGATCGGCCGGGCGATGCGCAGCGAGGAGCTGCACGAGACGCTGCTGCCCAAGCGGCTGGCCCTGCCGATCTTCGCCTCCGACCCGCTGTCGTCGGTCGCGTACGCCACGCAGGAGATCCTCCTCGTCCTGACCTTGGGCGGCATGGCGTACCTGCACTTCACGCCGTGGATCGCGGCCGCGGTCGTGGTGCTGATGACCGTGGTGGTCCTCTCGTACCGCCAGGTGGTACACGCCTATCCGAGTGGCGGCGGTTCGTACGAGGTCGCCTCGACGAACCTGGGCGCGTCGGCCGGCCTGGTGGTCGCGGCCTCCCTGCTGGTCGACTACGTGATGACGGTGGCGGTGTCCGTCGCCTCGGGCGTGGACAACATCATCTCGGCGGTACCGGGGCTGGCGGATCACCGGGTGGCGATGGCGATCGGCTTCGTCGTGCTCCTCACCGGCGCGAACCTGCGCGGGGTGCGCGAGTCCGGCCGGGCCTTCGCGGCCCCCACCTACCTCTTCATCGCCGGTGTACTGATCATGGTCGCCACCGGGCTGCTGCGCTACCTGCTCGGTCACCCGCCCGTCTCGGAGAGCGCCGGTTACGGCATCGAGGCCGACCCCGCGGACGCGAACCTGGCCGGCCTCGCCCTGGTCATGCTCGCCCTACGCGCCTTTTCCAGTGGCTGCACCGCCCTGACGGGTGTGGAGGCGATCTCCAACGGCGTGCCGGCGTTCCGCAAGCCCAAGTCGAAGAACGCGGCGACCACCATGAGCGCCATGGGTACCATCGCGGTGACCATGTTCGCCGGAGTGACCACGCTCGCGCTGGTCGCCAAGGTGCACATCACCGAGGACCCCTGCCGGCTCACCGGCCTGCCGGGTGACTGCGCGGCGCACACGCAGCGGACCGTCATCGCCCAGCTCGCGGCCGCGGTATTCGGCGGGGAGCAGAGCCTCGGCTTCTACTACGTCCAGGCCGCCACCGCACTGGTGCTGATCCTGGCCGCGAACACCGCTTTCAACGGCTTCCCGCTGCTGGCCTCGATCCTCGCCCAGCACCGCTACCTGCCCCGGCAGCTGCACAACCGCGGCGACCGGCTCGCCTTCTCCAACGGCATCATCGCCCTGGCCCTCGCTGCCGGCCTGCTGCTGTGGTTCTACAAGGCGGACGTCACCAGTCTCATCCACCTCTACATCCTCGGCGTCTTCACCTCCTTCACGCTGTCCCAGACCGGCATGGTCCGCCATTGGAACCGATTGCTGCGCACCGAATCCGACCCGGTGGTGCGGCGGCAGGGCCAGGCAGCCCGGGTCATCAACGCCATCGGTGCGGTGATCACCGGCCTGGTCCTGGTGATCGTGCTGGCCACCAAGTTCGTCCAGGGCGCCTGGCTGGCCGTCGCCGCCGCGACCGTGCTGTGGACGATGATGCGCGCCATCCGCCGGCACTACGACGCCACCGCGGCCGAGCTCGCCGTCACCGACCCCCGCGCCGAACTCACCCGCCCCTCCCGCGTCCTGGCCATCGTGCTCGTCTCCACCATCCACAAGCCCACCCTCCGTGCCCTGGCCTACGCACGCGCCTTCAAGCCCGACCAGCTGGAGGCGCTCACCGTCGCCGTCGACCGGGACGAGACCAAGTCGCTCGAGAGGGCGTGGGAGGCACTGGACGTCGACGTACCACTGAAGGTGATCGACTCCCCGTACCGGGAGATCACGCGGCCGGTCGTCGAATACGTCCGCTCCATGCGGCGCACCAGTCCCCGAGATGTGGTCGGGGTGTTCATCCCCGAGTACGTCGTGGGCCACTGGTGGGAGAACCTGCTGCACAACCAGTCCGCGCTGTGGCTCAAGAGCCGTCTGCTCTTCACGCCCGGCGTCATGGTCACCAGCGTCCCGTGGCAGCTCACCTCCTCCCGCCGCGCCGGGTGGCGCCGGGGG
>NZ_JBPQTW010000175.1:0-15148 GCF_051386535.1 Streptomyces sp. URMC 127 | reverse complement strand
CGGGAGGCCCGTACGGGCCCCCCGCGTCCGCTGCTACGCGCTCTCGGCGCGCACCTTGTCCAGGGCCCGCTGCAGGTCCTCGGGGTAGTCGCTCGCGAACTCGACCCAGCGGCCGTCCTCGGGGTGCTCGAAGCCGAGCCGCACCGCGTGCAGCCACTGGCGCGTGAGCCCCAGGCGCTTGGCGAGGGTGGGGTCGGCGCCGTAGGTGAGGTCGCCGGCGCAGGGGTGGCGGTGGGCGGCCATGTGCACGCGGATCTGGTGCGTGCGGCCGGTCTCCAGCTTCACGTCCAGCAGGCTGGCGGCGCGGAAGGCCTCGATGAGGTCGTAGTGCGTGACGGAGGGCTTGCCGTCGGCGGTGACGGCCCACTTGTAGTCGTGGTTGGGGTGGCGGCCGATGGGGGCGTCGATGGTGCCGCTCATCGGATCCGGGTGGCCCTGGACCAGCGTGTGGTAGCGCTTGTCGACCGTGCGCTCGCGGAACTGCTGCTTGAGCAGGGTGTAGGCGCGCTCGGACTTGGCGACGACCATCAGGCCGGACGTGCCGACGTCCAGGCGGTGCACGATGCCCTGGCGCTCGGCGGCGCCGGAGGTGGAGATGCGGTAGCCCGCGGCGGCCAGGCCGCCGATGACGGTCGGGCCCGTCCAGCCGGGGCTGGGATGCGCGGCCACGCCGACCGGCTTGACGATCACGACGATGTCGTCGTCGTCATGGACGATCTCCATGCCCTCGACGGGCTCGGCGACGATCTGCACCGGCGCGGGGGCGGCGGGCATCTCGACCTCCAGCCAGGCCCCGCCGGTCACCCGGTCGGACTTCCCGGCCTCCGCACCGTCCAGCTGGACCTTGCCCGCGGCCGCCAGCTCGGCCGCCTTCGTGCGGGAAAAGCCGAACATGCGGGCGATTGCGGCGTCGACGCGCTCGCCCTCCAGGCCGTCGGGTACGGGCAGGGCGCGGATCTCGGGAATGGTGCTCACCCGTCGAGTATGACGGACGGGTGCGCCGCCCCCGCCCCGGGCTCAGTCCTGGTGGACCGTGCCGTCCGGGTCCAGGCCGCGGAAGGACAGGATCACGATCAGGAAACCGCCGCACACGATCGCGGAGTCGGCGAGGTTGAAGACCGCGAAGCCGGACGGCGCGATGAAGTCGACCACGCCGCCCTGGAGGCCGCCCGGCGAGCGGAAGAGGCGGTCGGTGAGGTTGCCCAGCGCGCCGCCGAGCAGCAGGCCCAGGGCGATCGCCCACGGCAGGCTGTAGAGCTTGCGGGCGATCCGCGCGATCACCACGATCACGGCGGAGGCGATCACCGTGAAGACGACGGTCATCGCCTCGCCGATGCCGAAGGCGGCGCCGCGGTTGCGGATCACCTCCAGCTGCAGCCAGGTGCCGATCACCTCGATCGGGTCGTGGTGCTCCAGCTTGGCGACGACGACCAGCTTGCTCCCGAGGTCCAGGAGGTAGGCGAAGGCGGCCACGGCCAGGAGCACCCCGATGCGCCGCCTGCCCTTGGCCGTGGTGTCCGCCGCGGCCGCCGGAGTGCCGGTGGTGGTCTGTTCCGCCTCTGTCACGTGAGTCCTTCGACGTCGTCCCGGTGGGCCAGGGCCTGCCTGACTGAGGACGAGGGTACGGCACGCTCGCACGGGCGGGTCAGCGGCGTTCCTGGCGCTGTTTGCACTCCACGCACAGCGTGGCCCGCGGGAAGGCCTGCATGCGGGCCTTGCCGATCGGCTTGCCGCAGTTCTCGCAGAGCCCGTACGTGCCCGCGTCGAGGCGCTCCAGCGCGCGCTCGGTCTGGTCCAGCATCTCGCGGGCGTTCGCCGCCAGCGCCAGTTCGTGCTCCCGGGTGATGTTCTTGGTGCCGGTGTCGGCCTGGTCGTCGCCCGCGCCGTCGCCCGAGTCGCGCATCAGCCCGCTGATCGCCTCCTCGGAGTGGGCGATCTCCGTGCGCAGCCGCAGCGCTTCGCCTTGGAGCTCCGTGCGGGCCTCGGCCACCTCGGCGGGCGACCAGGGCTCCTCCCCCGGCCGCACCGCGAGCTCACCGGGCTCCGCGGGTCCCGTGCGGGCCCCCGGCACCTTCCCGGCGGCCTGTGTCCCGTCCATGGTCTTCTTCGCAGCCACCGTCCTGGCTCCCGTCTCCTTTGGGGGCACCGCCTTGCGGGCAGGTGCGGCTTGTCCGGCCTCGACGGCCGTGTCGTGCGCGGTGCGGGGCGCCTCGGCGGCGGGCCGGGCGGCGGCGCTCTTGCCGACCGGCGCCTCGGTGGCCGCGGCGGCCTTCTCCGCGCCCGGGGCCACGCCCTTGGCGGCGGCCTTCTTGGCCGGGGCGGCCTTCTTCGCGGCGGGCGCCGCGGATGCCTTGGCAGGCGCCGCGGATGCCTTGGCAGGCGCCGCGGATGCCTTGGCAGGGGCCGCCTTCCCGGCGGCGGCCGCCGTCTTCTTCGCCGCGGCCTTCTTGGCGGGCGCCGCCTCCTTGGCCGCCGCCGTCTTCTTGCCGGTGGCCACGGCGGCCTTCCGCCCGGCCGTTCCGGCAGCCGCGCCCTTGGCGGACGCCGCCTCCTTGGCAGGGGCCGTCTTCTTGGCGGCAGCCTTCCCGGCGGCGGGCGCCGCCTTCTTCTTACCGGCAGACGCTGCCGACGCCGACGAGGCAACCTCCTTCGCGGTCTTCTTGGCCGACGCCGCCTTCTTGGCCGACGCGACCTTCCCCGCGGCGGAGGCCGTCTTCTTGGTGGCGGGCGCCGTCTTCTCGGCAGAGGCCGTCTTCTTGCCGGCGGCAGCCTTCCCCGTGGGGCCGGAGCCGGCGCGGGCCCCCGCGGCAGCGGACCCGGCGCCCCGGGCCTTCCCCTGTGCGGACGCGGTCTTCGCCGCTTCCGCCGCCGCTCTCTTCGCCACCATGACCGCGGCCCCTTCACATTTTATGATCTTGCGCGCGAATCGTGCCGGAACGATAAAACTCCACCGGGCACGCGGCAACGGGGCACGCCGGTCTCCTCGGTTGTGCCCCGCCCCCGGCCCTGTAATCGGACCGCACCCGTCCCCCGCCCGGCCCCGGCCGAAACCGGTGGGCCGCGTCCGGTCCCGCCCCGTACACTGGGCGCAGCGAAAGGCGTGGATGGGACGAGTAGCGCCGCACGCAGCCATCAGCGATCCGGGGACGGTGCGAGCCCGGGGGCGTGCGCGGAGTGAAGATCAGCCCGGAGCCGCCGGAAGAACGCCCGGCCCATGGCCAGGGGTCATTAGAACCGGCATCGCGGCCCTAATGAGGGGGCCGGGGACGTACGCGTCCGCGGCCAAGGAGGGTGGTACCGCGGGAGCGCGCGAGCGCGTCTCGTCCCTCCGACGGACAGCGCACCAACCGTCCCGCCGGAGGAAGCCGATGACGCAGTACCGCCAGGTACCCGCGCAGGTCGACCTGCCCGCCCTGGAGCACGCCGTGCTCGAGTTCTGGCGCGAGCAGAAGATCTTCGCCCGTACGCTCGAACAGTCCGAGGGCCGCCCCGAGTGGGTGTTCTACGAGGGCCCGCCCACCGCCAACGGCATGCCGGGCGCGCACCACATCGAGGCCCGCGTCTTCAAGGACGTCTTCCCCCGCTTCCGCACGATGCAGGGCTACCACGTCGGCCGCAAGGCCGGCTGGGACTGCCACGGCCTGCCCGTCGAGCTGGCGGTGGAGAAGGAGCTGGGCTTCTCCGGCAAGCAGGACATCGAGGCGTACGGCATCGCCGCCTTCAACGCCAAGTGCCGCGAGTCGGTCACCCGCCACACGGACGCGTTCGCCGAGCTCACCACCCGCATGGGCTACTGGGTCGACCTGGACGACGCGTACCGCACGATGGACCCGGACTACGTCCAGTCCGTCTGGTGGTCGCTGAAGGAGATCTTCAACAAGGGCCTCCTCGTCCAGGACCACCGCGTCGCCCCCTGGTGCCCCCGCTGCGGCACCGGCCTGTCGGACCACGAGCTGGCCCAGGGCTACGAGACGGTCGTCGACCCGTCCGTCTTCGTCCGCTTCCCGCTGACCTCCGGCCCGCTCGCGGGCGAGGCGTCGCTGCTGGTGTGGACGACCACCCCCTGGACGCTGGTCTCCAACACCGCGGCCGCCGCGCACCCCGACGTCACCTACGTCGTGGCCACCGACGGCACCGAGAAGCTCGTCGTCGCCGAGCCGCTGCTGGAGAAGGCCCTCGGCGAGGGCTGGACGGCCACGGGGCAGTCCTTCACCGGCCGCGAGATGGAGCGCTGGGCCTACCGCCGTCCGTTCGACCTGGTCGAGTTCCCCGAGGCCGCCCACTTCGTCGTCAACGCCGAGTACGTGACGACCGAGGACGGCACCGGCATCGTCCACCAGGCCCCGGCCTTCGGTGAGGACGACCTCAGGACCTGCCGCGCCTACGGCCTCCCGGTCGTCAACCCGGTCCGCCCGGACGGCACCTTCGAGGAGGGTCTCGGCCTCGTCGGCGGCCAGTTCTTCAAGAAGGCCGACGAGAAGCTCGTCGCGGACCTCACCGAGCGCGGCCTGCTCTTCCGCCACGTCGCCTACGAGCACAGCTACCCGCACTGCTGGCGCTGCCACACCGCGCTTCTCTACTACGCCCAGCCGTCCTGGTACATCCGCACCACCGCGATCAAGGACCGGCTGCTGGAGGAGAACGAGAAGACCAACTGGTTCCCCGAGTCGGTCAAGCACGGCCGCTTCG
This sequence comes from Streptomyces sp. URMC 127, assembly GCF_051386535.1. Lineage (NCBI taxonomy): Bacteria > Bacillati > Actinomycetota > Actinomycetes > Kitasatosporales > Streptomycetaceae > Streptomyces > Streptomyces sp. URMC 127. The sequence continues at coordinate 10,459 of NZ_JBPQTW010000175.1, read as the reverse complement.
GCGACTGGCTGAACAACAACATCGACTGGGCGCTCTCCCGCAACCGCTACTGGGGCACCCCGCTGCCGATCTGGCGCTGCGAGGAGAACCACCTCACCTGCGTCGGCTCGCTGGCCGAGCTCTCCGAGCTCACCGGCACCGACCAGGGCGGCCTGGACCCGCACCGCCCCTACATCGACGACGTCACCTTCACCTGCACCGCCGAGGGCTGCTCCGCCACGGCCGTGCGCGTGCCGGAGGTCATCGACGCCTGGTACGACTCGGGCTCGATGCCGTTCGCGCAGTGGGGCTACCCGTACAAGAACAAGGAGCTCTTCGAGCAGCGCTACCCGGCGCAGTTCATCTCCGAGGCCATCGACCAGACCCGCGGCTGGTTCTACACGCTGATGGCCGTCGGCACCCTCGTCTTCGACAAGTCCTCGTACGAGAACGTCGTCTGCCTGGGCCACATCCTCGCCGAGGACGGCCGGAAGATGTCCAAGCACCTGGGCAACATCCTCCAGCCGATCCCGCTCATGGACCAGCACGGCGCCGACGCCGTCCGCTGGTTCATGGCCGCCGGCGGCTCCCCGTGGGCCGCGCGCCGCGTGGGCCACGGCACCATCCAGGAGGTCGTCCGCAAGACGCTCCTCACCTACTGGAACACGGTCGCCTTCCAGGCCCTCTACGCCCGCACGTCCGGCTGGGCGCCCAGCGCCGCGGACCCGGCCCCGGCCGACCGCCCGCTGCTGGACCGCTGGCTGCTCGGCGAGCTGAACGCCCTCGTCGGCCAGGTCACCGAGGCCATGGAGGCCTACGACACCCAGCGCGCCGGCAAGCTGCTGTCCGCCTTCGTCGACGACCTGTCCAACTGGTACGTGCGCCGCTCGCGCCGCCGGTTCTGGCAGGGCGACGCGGCGGCGCTGCGCACCCTCCACGAGGTCGTCGAGACGGTCACGCGCCTGATGGCCCCGCTGGTGCCGTTCATCACCGAGCGCGTCTGGCAGGACCTGGTCGTCCCCGTCGACCCGCAGGCCCCCGAGTCGGTCCACCTGGCCACGTGGCCGGTGGCGGACGCCGCCCTGGTCGACCCGAAGCTGTCGCAGCAGATGCTGCTCGTGCGGCGCCTGGTCGAGCTGGGCCGCGCCACCCGCGCCGAGTCCGGCGTCAAGACCCGTCAGCCGCTCTCCCGCGCGCTGGTGGCCTCGGCCGGCTTCGAGGAGCTGGGCGCCGAGCTGCGCGCCCAGATCACCGAGGAGCTCAACGTCTCCTCCCTCGCCTCCCTCTCGGAGGTCGGCGGCTCCCTGGTCGACACCACCGCCAAGGCCAACTTCCGCGCGCTGGGCAAGCGGTTCGGCAAGGGCGTCCAGGCCGTGGCGAAGGCGATCGCCGCCGCCGACGCGGCCGCCCTGTCCCTGGCCCTGCGCGAGGGCACGGCCTCGGTCGAGGTGGACGGCGAGCAGGTGGCCCTCTCCCCCGACGAGGTCATCATCACCGAAACCCCGCGCGAGGGCTGGTCGGTGGCCTCGGACTCGGGCGCGACGGTGGCGCTCGACCTGGAGATCACCCCCGAGCTGCGCATCGCGGGTCTCGCCCGTGACGCGGTCCGGCTCATCCAGGAGGCCCGGAAGAACAGCGGCCTCGACGTCGCCGACCGGATCGCGCTGCGCTGGGAGTCGGCGGACGAGGAAGTTCGCACGGCCCTGACGGAGCACGCCTCCCTGATTGCGGACGAGGTGCTGGCCACCGACTTCGCCGCGGGCGAGGCCGACGGCTCCTACGGTGAGCCTTTCACCGACGAGGCGCTTTCGCTGACGTTCCGTCTCCGTAAGGCCTGACACAAGGCCTGATACAAGGCCCGATACAAGGCCTGATAAAAGCGGCAATGGCCGGGCGAGGGATTTTCTCGCCCGGCCATTGCCATATGTCGTATTGACCGACATCCGTACGGAAATGCAGCGCACGCAAAAGGGCCGGGCCCCTGGGATTTCCCAGGGGCCCGGCCCTTTATGACTGCCGACCGACCGACTGCCGACTAGCGGCCGGGCGGGCGCCTCAGTTGTCGTCCTCGTCGATGAGGAAGCCCCGCATCGGGGACGGCGCCTGCTGCATCGGCTGCTGGCCCTGCGGGCGCACCGGTGCCATCGGCTGGGTCATCGCCGGGGACATCTGCTGCTGACCGCCGTAGGACGGGCCACCCATGGAGGAGTTGCCGCCCATCGAGGTGTTGCCGCCCATGGACGGGTTGCCGCCCATGCTGTGACCGCCCATGCCCGCACCTGCCGGAGCCATCGACCCGCTCATCGAGGGGGCCGCGGGCAGCGACGGGGTGTTGGGGTTGCGCGGCGGGGCCAGCGAGTCGTCCGCCTGGTTCTCCAGCTGGCGCAGCTGGCTCTCCAGGTAGGACTTCAGACGCGTGCGGTACTCCCGCTCGAAGCCGCGCAGGTCCTCGACCTTGCGCTCCAGCGTGGCGCGGGCGGACTCCAGGGAGCCCATCGCGACGCGGTGCTTCTCCTGGGCGTCCCGCTCCAGGGCGTCGGCCTTGGCGCGGGCGTCCCGCTCCAGGCCCTCGGCGCGGCTGCGCGCCTCACCGACGATCTTGTTGGCCTCGGAACGGGCCTCCGCGATCGCCTGGTCCGCGGTCTGCTGGGCGAGCGAGAGCACACGGGCAGCGCTGTCACCGCCCGGGCCCTGGCCCGGCTGGGGCAGCTGCGGGCCGCCCATGGGGCCGTTCTGACCCATGGGGTTCTGCCCCATAGGACCGTTCTGCCCCATTCCGTTCTGACCCATCGGGCCGTTCTGACCCATGGGACCGCCCATCGGGCCGCCCATCGGGCCGTTCTGACCCATCGGACCGGGACCGTTCTGCCCCATGGGGCCGGGACCGTGCGGACCCTGGGGACCGTGGCCGTGACCGCTCGGGCCGGCCGGAAGCTGCGGGGCACCGCCCGGCAGCTGCGGCGGGCCGCCCATCGGCTGCTGCTGCGGCACCGGCTGCGGTCCCGATATGGCGGCGGGCACGGGAGCCCCGCCGGGCCGCTGGTCCTGCTGCTCGGGCTTACGCATGCCCTGCTGCTGGTTCTGGGCGGCGGCGCGCGTGGCGGCGGCCAGCTTGGCGCGCAGGTCCTCGTTCTCGCGGAGCAGACGGGTCAGTTCGGCCTCGACCTCGTCCAGGAAGGCATCGACCTCGTCCTCGTCATAGCCTTCTCGGAGACGGACGGTCGTGAACTGCTTGTTCCGCACGTCCTCGGGGGTCAACGGCATCTCTTCTTCACCTCAACGTAGTCGTCGGCAATCGGCAAGACCGTATCGTTCACACCTGCTCCACGACGCGGATCAGGATGAAGACGATAATCATCAATACGAAGAAGGACAGGTCGAGCGCCACGCCCCCGAGACGCAGCGGCGGAATGAACCGCCGCAGAAGCTTGAGTGGCGGATCGGTGACAGTGTAGGTGGCCTCAAGGACGACCACCATCGCCTTACCGGGTTGCCATGAGCGAGCGAACTGGAAGACGTAATCCATCACCAGTCGGAAGATCAGCACAAACAGGAAGCAATACAGCGCGATGTAGATCACCTGCAGTGCGATGCTCATCTCGCGCTTCCCTCTCCCCTTGCTCGTACCCGGCCTGTTCGGCCGTCATTCTCCCGGTGTCGCCAGGTATTGCGTCTCAGCTCTGATTGAAGAACCCACCCTCTGCGATGCGGGCCTTGTCCTCCGCCGTGACATCGACGTTAGCAGGAGACAGCAGGAACACCTTCTGCGTCACCCGCTCGATGCTGCCGTGGAGACCGAAGACGAGGCCGGCGGCGAAGTCGACAAGTCGCTTCGCGTCCGTGTCGTCCATCTCCGTCAGATTCATGATCACCGGGGTGCCCTCGCGGAAGTGTTCCCCGATGGTACGGGCTTCGTTGTAGGTCCGGGGGTGCAATGTCGTGATGCGGTACGGCTCCCGCTCGGACACAACCTTGGGCATGATCACCGGTGCGTTCTTCTCCAGAGAGTGGCGTTCGGGTGTGATGGACGCCACGGGGGCGATTCGGGCGGGTCGTCCCGCTTCCGCTGTGAGCGGAGCGGGTTCGCGCTGTGCAGGCGGCTGGGCGACTCGAACCGGTTCGTCCGATTGCGTCTGTTGTGCGAGGTGTTGCTGCTGATGCTGCTGCCTGCGACGGTCGGGCTCCGGCTCGGGCTCGAACTCGTCGTCGGGGTCGAACCCCGGGCCGTCGTACCCATCGTCCTCCACGAGGCCGAGGTAGACCGCCATCTTGCGCATCGCGCCGGCCATTCTCTGCGTCCTCCGCTCTGTGGTGGATCGGCTCCGTCAACGGCGCCTTGGATCCACGCGGTCTGCCCGCCTTCTGACGGGAATGACCATATTTTTTGCTGTGGTCCGACTTCTTGGCGACGTTACCCGAGCCTGGGTCGGACTCCGAGTACCGCCGATCCGACACGTACATGTGTCGCCCCGGCGGCCACGGCGTCATCCAGATCCGCGCTCATCCCTGCTGACACCATGTTCGCAGCAGGATGGGCCGCGCGCAGGCCCGTTGAGATTTCCATGAGCCGCTCGAAGGCGGACCGCGGCCGTCCGGCATATGGTCCGACGAGCGGAGCCACCGTCATCAGGCCCGCGGGGCGCACTCCTTCGGCCGCCGCGAGGGCGTCGGCGAGTTCCGTCACACCGTCAGGAGCGACTCCGCCCCGTTCGCCCCGTTCGCCCGACTCTGCGTCAAATGCCACCTGGATCAGGCAGTCCAGCGTCCGGCCGGCCTTGACGGCCGCGGCGCCGAGCGCGGTGACGAGCCGGACCCGGTCGACCGAGTGCACGAAGTCGGCATAACTCGCCACGGAGCGGACCTTGTTCGTCTGCAATTGTCCGACGAAGTGCCAGCTGAGCGGCAGATCCGCGCACTCGGCCGCCTTCGGCGCGGCCTCCTGGTCCCGGTTCTCCGCGACGTGCCGCACCCCGAGTTCGGCGAGGAGTCGCACGTCGGAGGCGGGGTAGGTCTTGGTGACCACGATCAGGGTCACGTCCTCGCGCGGGCGGCCCGCCGCGGCGCAGGCCCGGGAGATACGTTCCTCCACGCGGGCCAGATTGTCAGCGAGTTCCGTTCTGCGGTCCGTCACAGCCCTCAGTCCAACCAGACATAGCTAGCAAGTCGCCCCGTTGTGCGCTCGCGCCGGTACGAGAAGTGATCAGCCGACTCCAGCGTGCAGATGTGAGATTGTCCGCTCATCTTCACGCCGAGCCGGGCGAGTTGGGCCCGTACGCCTGCGGCCACGTCCACGGCGGGGGTGCCCTGCCGGGTGGTGGCCCAGGCCTCCGGCACGACCGCGGCGACCTCGGCCCGCATCTGCTCCGGCACCTCGTAGCACAGGCCGCAGACCGCGGGCCCGGTGCGGGCGAGGATCCGGGCCGGGTCCGCGCCGAGGGTGATCATCGTCTCGACGGTCGCGGGAACCACCCCGGCGACCAGGCCCGGACGGCCGGCGTGGGCCGCGCCCACGACCCCGGCGACCGGGTCGGCCAGGAGCACCGGGGTGCAGTCGGCGGTCAGGACCGCGAGGGCCAGTCCCCGGCGGGCCGTCACCACGCCGTCGACCGGGGGGACCTCGGCCGTGGCCCAGGGGCCGTCGACCACGGCGACCTCCCGGCCGTGCACCTGGTTCATCCAGACGACGTCCGCGGGGTCGAGGCCGAGCGACTTCGCCGCGCGCTCCCGGTTGGCCCGGACGGCGGCGGGGTCGTCGCCGACCGCGCCGCCGAGGTTGAGCTCGTCAAACGGAGCGGCGCTCACCCCGCCCCACCGGTCGGTGAAGGCGAAGTGCGCGCCGCTCGCATGCTTTTCAGACGACACAGCTTCCGATGTCACTGCGTGCTGTTGTCCTATGCCGCTCACTCGCTCGTGGTCCTACTTGAGGAAGTCCGGAACGTCCAGTTCCTCGGCGGTCGAGTCCTGGTACGGGCGGGCCGGCGGCTGGCCGCCGTCGAAGCCGGCCGCGATGACGGTGACCCGGACCTCGTCGCCCAGGGCGTCGTCGATGACGGCGCCGAAGATGATGTTGGCCTCGGGGTGGGCGGCCTCGCTGACCAGCTGGGCGGCCTCGTTGATCTCGAAGAGACCGAGGTCGGAGCCGCCGGAGATGGAGAGCAGGACGCCGCGGGCGCCGTCGATGGACGCCTCCAGCAGCGGCGAGGAGATCGCCATCTCGGCCGCGGCCACCGCGCGGTCGTCGCCGCGCGCCGAGCCGATGCCCATGAGCGCCGAGCCCGCCTCGGACATCACGGACTTGACGTCCGCGAAGTCCAGGTTGATCAGGCCCGGGGTGGTGATCAGGTCGGTGATGCCCTGGACGCCCGACAGCAGCACCTGGTCCGCGGACTTGAACGCGTCGAGCACGCTCACCTGACGGTCCGAGATGGACAGCAGCCGGTCGTTCGGGATCACGATCAGGGTGTCGACCTCGTCGCGCAGCCCCGCGATGCCGTCCTCCGCCTGGTTGGCGCGGCGGCGGCCCTCGAAGGTGAAGGGGCGGGTGACGACACCGATCGTCAGGGCGCCCAGCGAACGGGCGATGTTGGCGACGACGGGCGCGCCGCCGGTGCCGGTGCCGCCGCCCTCGCCCGCGGTCACGAAGACCATGTCGGCCCCCTTGAGGACCTCCTCGATCTCCTCGCGGTGGTCCTCGGCGGCCTTGCGGCCGACCTCGGGGTTCGCGCCGGCGCCGAGGCCACGGGTGAGCTCACGGCCGACGTCGAGTTTCACATCGGCGTCGCTCATCAGCAGGGCCTGTGCATCGGTGTTGATCGCGATGAACTCGACGCCCTTGAGACCGACCTCGATCATCCGGTTGATGGCGTTCACGCCACCGCCGCCGATGCCGACGACCTTGATGACTGCGAGGTAGTTCTGCGGTGCTGCCACGTCGAAGGCCTCTCGCCTCGAGTTACGTATGCCTGGGGGACGGTTCAGTGCCGACCCGAACCCTCAACGTGAAGTTTAGGGTTACCGGTGCCGCTGTTCGCTGGGGTTCTCCGAACAGGACACTAAGTCGACAAGCCGCGCGCGTTCAACGAACACGCCGAACCTCCCGTTTTTCTTTTCACCCTATGTGATCACCCATAGCCGTAGCCAGTCAGGGTGCTGCCCGGCCACCCCGGCCGTCAACTCCCCGACGCCGCGGGAGCGCTGGGAGCGCTCACATCGAAGTGGTCGGCGCCCCGCGCGGCCTTCAGCAGGGCGGTCAGCGCGCGCGCCTTCGCCTCGCCCCGCTCCCCGCTCCCCCACACGACCGTCCGATCGCCCGTCAGCTCCAGGGTGATGGAGTCGTACGAGCGTACGCGGATGGCCCGGGTGTCCGCCCGGACCTCCGCCGGCAGGGCCTCGGCGACCCGGACGCCCTCGCGCTCCAGGCGTGCGGGGCCGAACCGGCGCAGGCTGGCCTCGGCGGTCGCCGAGGGCTCCACGGTGAGCCGGGGGACGCCCCGCGGGGGGTGATCGACTGTGGCGAACCGCACGCCCTCGCCGTCGATTTCGATGAACTTCCCGCGCTTCGCGGAGTCCGAGGTGTCCTCGACGATCGCTTTCGGCTGCCGCTCGGTCACTTTCAGGCCGACCGTGTGCGGCCAGGAGCGCTCGACATTGACCGATTCGATGCGCGGCAGGGCGGCGCGCAGCCGCTCCTCGATGGCGTCGGTGTCCACGGAGACCAGCGGGCCGCCGAGCTTCACCTCGGCGGCGGCGCGCACCTCACCGGGCGTCAGCACGCGGGTGCCGGATACGTCCACCCGGGTGGCGCGCAGCCAGGTGGAGCCGTAGAGCGCCCATCCGGCGGCACCGCCGGCGAGTACGGCGGCCACCGCCCAGAGGACCAGGCGGCGGCCGCGGGGCAGGCCGGAGCGGAGACCGGAGCGGCGCGGGCCGCGCCCCGGCGGCCCCCCGGCCTGCCTGCCGGCCGGCCGGGGGCGGGCGCCGTTCCCGGGCCGCACCGACTTCCTGCTCTTCGCACCCGCGCGCCGGGCGGTCGTCGGTCCGGCCACTGTCCAGCCTCCTGCTCCGGGCCTCAGCCCGCTCTCTTGGCGGCGATCGCCTCGTACACCATGCCGACGAGCAGGTCGTCGGCGTCCCGGCGGCCGAACTCGGAGGCGGCGCGGGACATCTCGTACAGCCGGTGCTGGTCGGCGAGGACCGGGAGCACGTTCTGCTGCACCCACTCGGGCGTCAGCTCCGCGTCGTCCACCAGCAGTCCGCCGCCGGCCTTGACCACCGGCTGGGCGTTCAGCCGCTGCTCGCCGTTGCCGATGGGCAGCGGGACGTAGGCGGCGGGCAGCCCGACGGCGGACAGCTCGGCGACGGTCATCGCGCCCGCGCGGCAGAGCATCATGTCGGCCGCGGCGTACGCGAGGTCCATCCGGTCCACGTACGGTACCGGGATGTAGGGCGGCATTCCGGGCATGTTGTCCACGTGCGGCAGGTCGTTCTTCGGGCCGACCGCGTGCAGGATCTGGATGCCGGCGCGCTGCAGGAACGGGACGACGGCCTGGATGACCTCGTTGAGCCTGCGGGCGCCCTGCGAGCCGCCGGAGACCAGCAGCGTGGGCAGGTTCTGGTCGAGCCCGAAGTACGCCCGCGCCTCGGGCCGGGCGGCGACCCGGTCCAGGGTGGCGATGGTGCGGCGCAGCGGGATGCCCACGTAGCGGGCGTTGCGCAGCTTGCTGTCCGGCGTGGACACCGCGACCCCGGCGGCGTACCGCGAGCCGATCTTGTTGGCGAGGCCGGGCCGGGCGTTGGCCTCGTGCACGATGATCGGCACGCCGAGCCGCTTGGCGGCCAGGTAGCCGGGCAGCGCCACGTAGCCGCCGAAGCCGACCACGCAGTCCGCCTTGGTGCGCTCCAGGATCTGCTCGGCCGCCTTGATCGTGCCGCGCAGCCGCCCGGGGACGGTGATCAGCTCGGGTGTGGGCTTGCGGGGCAGCGGTACGGCGGGGATGAGGCCGAGCTCATAGCCCCGCTCGGGCACGAGGCGGGTCTCCAGGCCCCGCTCCGTGCCGAGCGCCGTGATCCCCACGGTCGGGTCCTGCCTGCGCAGGGCGTCCGCGAGGGCGAGCGCGGGCTCGATGTGGCCGGCGGTCCCCCCACCGGCGAGTACGACATGCACCGAAATTCACCGCTCTCCGGACGGTCGCTTCTTGACGCGCCGTCTCATCGTCTTCCATCTCACCCCAGGCTGCCGCATGGCCAGCGCCGCCCGCGCACCGGGTTCGTCGCGCGCGAAGGCGATCAGCAGCCCGATGGCGAACATGGTCGGCAGCAGGGCGGACCCTCCGTAGGAGAACAGCGGCAGGGGGACACCGGCGATCGGCAGCAGGCCGAGCACCGCACCGATGTTGACCACGGCCTGGGCCGTGATCCAGGTGGTCACACCTCCCGCGGCGTACCTCACGAAGGGGTCCTCCGTGCGTCCGGCCACGCGGATACCCGCATAGCCTAGAGCCGCGAAGAGGGCGAGCACCGACAGCGTCCCCGCCAGACCCAGCTCCTCGCCGGTGATGGCGAAGATGAAGTCCGTGTGAGGTTCGGGGAGTTCGCCCCATTTTTCCACACTCGCCCCGAGCCCGGCCCCGAACCAGCCGCCGTTGGCCAGCGCGTAGATTCCGTGCACGGCCTGCCAGCACTGGTCGTGGTCGCCCGGGTCGGTGGCGCCGATGCAGGCGAGCCGCGACATCCGGTTGGCGCTGGTCTTGATGAACAGGACGGCCAGCACGGCGGTGACCCCGAAGACCCCGGCGAACAGCCGGGTGGGCGCCCCGGCCACCCACAGCAGCCCGAGGAGCACCGTGGTGAGCACCACGGTGGTGCCCATGTCGCCGCCCAGCATGATCAGGCCGAGCAGGACGAAGGTGACGGGCACCAGCGGCACCAGCAGGTGCTTCCACTGGGTGAGCAGCTTCTTGGACTGCTTGCGCGCCAGCAGGTCCGCGCCCCACAGCACCAGGGCGAGCTTGGCGAACTCGCTCGGCTGGAGCTGGAAGGGGCCGCCGAGGGAGATCCAGTTGGTGTTGCCGTTGATGGTCCGGCCGATGCCCGGCACCTGCACCAGGCAGAGCAGGAAGAGCGACCCGGCGAGCGCGGGGTAGGCGAAGACCCGCAGCAGCCGTACGGGCATGCGCGCGGCCACCAGCAGCATCACGGTGCCGATCGCGGCCGCCAGCAGCTGCTTGCGGAAGAAGAAGGTGGGCGGCAGGCCGTTCTGCAGGGCCTTGATCTGCGAGGCGGAGTAGACCATGACCAGGCCGAGCACGGTGATCAGCAGGGAACCGCCCATGACCAGGTAGTAGGCGGTCAGCGGGCGGTCCCAGGCCCTTCTCGCGCGCCTGTGGAGCTGCCTGAGGCCGCCCAGCAGGCTGCCGCGGGGCGTTCGGCCGGGCGCGCCGCCGGAGACCAGCGAAGGGGACACCGGGATGCACGCGGACCT
>NZ_JBPQTW010000174.1:0-15162 GCF_051386535.1 Streptomyces sp. URMC 127 | reverse complement strand
GATCGGGGCGGTGTTCTTCAAGGAGCGGTTCGGGGCGCCGCGGGTGGCGGCGGCGGGGCTGATGGTGGCGGGGATCGGGATGATGCTGCACGCGAGCTGAGGCTCTGCGGACAGGCATCTCTGGTGCTCACTCCCCCTTGAACGCCCCCTTCAGGCCGATGTTGCCGATGAGGATGCCGCCGTCCACGGGGAGGGTGACGCCCGTGATCCACGAGGCGTCGCGCGAGGCGAGGAAGGCGACGGCCGCCGCGATGTCCTCCGGCTCGCCGACCCTCCCCAGCGGGTACTGCCCGGCCGCCCGCTCCAGGGCGCCCTCGCGGCCGTCCCAGCCGGGCGTGCGGACCGTGCCCGGAGCGACGAGGTTGACCCGCACGCCGCGGCGCGCGCACTGCCCGGCCAGGGTGCGGGTCAGGCCGGCGAGGCCGGCCTTGGCGGCGCTGTAGGCGTGGTTGCCGTAGTCCTGCTCGCCGTTGACGGAACCGATGCTGACGACGGCGCCGCGGCCGTCCGGGGCGGCGGCCAGGTGCGGCATGGCGGCCCGCACGCAGCGGAACGCGCCGGTGAGGGTGATGTCGAGGTCCCGCGACCAGGCGTCGTCGGCGACGTCCTCGACGAGCGGGGGGTCGGGGTGGAAGGAGTACGCGTTGTTGACGAGCACGTCCAGCCCGCCGAACCGCGCGACGGCGTGCGCCACCGCCGCCTCGACGGACGCCCGGTCGCCGACGTCGCACGCGTACGGCTCGGCGGTGAGGCCGTCCGCGCGGAGTTGGTCGGCGGTGTGCCCGGCGCGGTCGGCGTCGAGGTCCGTGACGAGGACGCGGGCGCCCTCGGCGGCGAGGCGGTGTGCGGTCGCGGCGCCGATGCCGCGGCCGGCGCCGGTGACGAGGGCGGCGTAGCCGTCGAAGCGGGGCGCTGCGCGGTGCGCTGAGCGGTGCGAGGGCTGCATGGAGGGTTACCGTAGGCACCCGCCGCCGAGAGGGAAAGAGGACCGAACCGACGTGGAAGCCGGCTCCGAAAGCACGCGCAGTGCCGTACAGCTGTTCCTGACCCGCTTCGGCGAGGGCGACCCGGAGCGGGTCGCGGACCTGTTCGCGGAGACCGTCGACTGGCTGATCGTCGGCGATCCGGCGGCCGTGCCGTGGGTACGGGCGCGGTCCACGCGCGCGGATGTCGCCGCGCACTTCCGGGAGCTGGGTGAGAACGTGACCCAGTCGGCCGGCTCGCCCACCGTCGAGGCCGTCCTGGCGGACGGGCGCGATGCGGTGGTGACGGGCGTCATCGACGCCACGGTCCGCGGCACGGGGCTGCCGTTCCGGACGCCCTTCGCCCTGCGGCTCACCGTCGAGAACGGCCTCCTGACGCGCTTCCATCTCTACGAGGACAGCTTGACGGTAGCCCGCGCGGTCCAGCTTCCGGCGGCACGCTGACCTCCGGCCCGGGGCGGGCCCCTCGGTGCCGGCAAGCCTGGCGCCCTCTTCCCGCCGCGACGGCGAACAACCACCACGGCGCGGCCCGGCGGTGCCGCGGTCCTGGCGGCCGGGGCCGGGCTCTGTGTGCCGGGAAGCCCGGCGTCCTCTTTCCCGCCGCAACGGCGAACAACCACCGCGGCGGGGCCCGGCGGTGCCGAACCAACCGTCAGGGGCCGCACGGCACCGCCGGACACGCCCGTACGGGTTGAGCGCCGTCGCGGCGGAAGGGAGTGGCCGCGGCCATCGGCATGGTGCGGGCCCGGGCCCGACCATCGGCGGCGCCGCCCGGTCACCCCCGCGCCGTCAGGACAGCGCGCGGGCGGTCGCGCGGACCAGGGCCTGGGCGCGCGGATCCGCCGTGACGTTCTTCTGCATGCCGTTCGTGACGTAGGCGAAGGACAGGGACGACTCCGGGTCCGCGAAGGCCAGGGAGCCGCCCCGGCCCGGGTGGCCGAAGGAGCCCGGGGCGAGGAGCGGGGAGGCCGGGCCGTGGAGCATGTAGCCGAGGCCGAAGCGGGTGTTGACGACGAGGACCTTGTCCGGCCCGGCGGACTCCTCCGTGCGGGCCAGCGTCAGCGTCGCGGGGGCGAAGAGGCGCCGTACGCCGTCCACGTCGCCGATGAGGGAGGCGTAGAAGCGGGCGAGGGCGTCGGCCGTGGCGATGCCCGCGGAGGCGGGCAGTTCGGCGGCGCGGTACGCCGGGTCGTTCTCGTCCGCCGCCGGGGAGATCGCGGCGAAGGCGCGCCGGGTGAGGGACTCCGGGTCGGCGTACGCGTCCGTGACGGCCTGCTTGGGGCGGACGCGCAGCCCCGCCGAGGGCGCGGTGACGGCCGGCGGCTCGATGTCCGCGATGCGGCCGGCGCGGGCGGTCTCTTCCTCCGGCAGGCCGATCCACAGGTCCAGGCCCAGCGGCCCGGCTATCTCCTGGGCGACCCAGCGGCCGAGGGACCGCCCGGTGATGCGCTCGACCAGCTCGCCGAGCAGCCAGCTGTACGTCTGGGCGTGGTAGCCGTGCGCCGTGCCCGGCTCCCAGGCCGGGGCCTGGGCGGCGACGGCGGCGGGGCCGGTGACGCCGTCGATCGCCTGCGCGGGGGTGAGGGGCACATCGAGGGCGGGCAGGCCCGCGCGGTGCGAGAGGAGGTGCCGGACGAGGACGCGTTCCTTGCCGGCCGCCTTGAACTCGGGCCAGTACGTGCCGACGGGCGCGTCCAGGTCCACCTGTCCGCGCTGGTGCAGGAGCAGCAGGACCGCCGCGGCGACGCCCTTCGTGGCGGAGCGGACGATCTGCGCGGTGCCGCGCTCCCACGGCTCCGCGACGCCGCCGGCGTCACCGTCGGCGTCGCGCACCCCGCCCCACAGGTCGACGATCTTGCGGCCCTCGCGGTAGACGGCGACCGCCGCGCCCCGCTCGCCGCGCCGGGCGAAGTTCTCCGCGAAGGCGTCCCGGACCGGTTCGAAACCGTCCGCCACCGTGCCCTGGACGTCCACCACTGTTGCCTGCTCCTGTGCCGATTGCTGCGAATTCCTCCACCATGGTGCAACGTGTTCGTCAATGCGCGTAGACCGGGGTGGAGGGACCCGTCACCTTGCGGTCACCCCGAGGTCACCCCGCCGCGCCGCGCGCGACCGCGCCCGGCCGTGCCGCGCGGGGGTCGAAGCCGAACGGCAGCTCCAGCCGGTGCGCCCGCATGAGGTCCTCGTCACACAGCAGGTCACGGGTCGGGCCGTCGGCCGTGATGACGCCCTCGCTGAGGACGACGGAGCGTTCGCAGAGCTCCAGGGCGTACGGCAGGTCGTGCGTGACCATGAGCACCGTCACGTCCAGGGAGCGCAGGATGTCCGCGAGCTCGCGGCGGGAGGCCGGGTCGAGGTTGGAGGACGGCTCGTCCAGGACGAGGATCTCCGGTTCCATGGCGAGGACGGTCGCCACGGCGACGCGGCGCCGCTGCCCGAAGGAGAGGTGGTGCGGCGGGCGGTCCGCGTAGCCGGCCATGCCGACCTGGGCGAGGGCCTTGTCCACGCAGGCCGCGAGCTCCGCGCCGCGCAGGCCCGCCGCGGCCGGGCCGAAGGCGACGTCCTCGCGGACGGTCGGCATGAACAGCTGGTCGTCGGGGTCCTGGAAGACGATGCCGACCCGGCGGCGGATCTCGGCGAGGTTCCGCTTCTCCACGGGCAGGCCCGCGACCCGGACCGTGCCGAGGCCGCCGCCGAGGATGCCGTTGAGGTGCAGGACGAGCGTCGTCTTGCCGGCGCCGTTCGGGCCGAGGAGCGCGACGCGCTCCCCGCGGGCGACCTCCAGGTCGACGCCGAAGAGGGCCTGGTGGCCGTCGGGGTAGGCGTAGGCGAGGCCGGATACGTGAAGGGAGGGGTGGGAGGCGTTGGAGGGGGGCGTGGTCGTCATGTGAGGGTCCATCCGGTCAGGCAGACCGCGAGGGCGGCCAGCGGCAGCGTGGCGGCGTGCGTCCACTGCGTACGGGTCGCGGGCGCGTCGTCGGTCACCGGCATGGTGCCGGTGTAGCCCCGGCTGACCATCGCCAGGTGGACGCGCTCGCCGCGCTCGTAGGAGCGGATGAACAGCGCGCCCGCGGACTTGGCCAGCACGCCCCAGTGGCGCACGCCGCGGGCGGTGAAGCCGCGGGATTCGCGGGCGATGCGCATCCGGCGCATCTCGTCGGTGACCACGTCCCCGTAGCGGATCATGAACGAGGCGATCTGGACGAGCAGCGGGGGCATGCGCAGGCGCTGCAGGCCGAGGAGGAGCGAGCGGAGCTCCGTCGTGGAGGCGAGCACGACGGAGGCGGCGACGCCGAGCGTGCCCTTGGCCAGGACGTTCCAGGCGCCCCAGAGGCCGGGGACGCTGAGCGGCAGCCCGAGGACGTGCACCGGCTCGCCCGGCACGACGAACGGCATGAGCAGCGCGAACGCCACGAACGGGAGCTCGACCAGCAGGCGCCGGAGCAGGAACCCGGCGGGGATGCGGGCCGTGGCCGCTGCGGCGGCGATCAGCAGGGCGTACAGGGCGAACGCCCAGACCGCCTCGCGCGGGGTCGCCACGACGACGAGGACGAAGGCGAGGACCGCCGCGATCTTGCAGTGCGGGGGGAGGGCGTGCACGGGGGTGCGGGCGGGGCGGTAGAGCTTGTGCGCGTGGCCGGAGGACATGTCAGGGGGCTGCCGACTCGGGTTCGGTGCGGGCGGCGGCGTCCGCGGCGCGGGTCCGCTTCCAGCGGAGGGTGACGAAGACGGCCGTCCCGGCGGCGAGGGTGGCGCCGACGCCGATGACTCCGGCCAGGCCGCCGGAGAGGCGCTCGTCGGAGACGTCCTTGATCTGGTAGTCGGCGAGGGGCGAGTCCTTGGCGGCGTGCGCTTCCTCTTTGCTGTCGATGCCCTTGTCGTGGGCGACCTTTTCGAGGCCGTCGGGGCTGGAGGAGGCGTAGTAACTGAGCCCGCCGGCACAGAGGAGGGCGGCGGCGACGCCGACGAACCAGATCCGCTTGCCGCGGGGTCCCTGCGGGGCGGAGGGGGCGTACGAGGCCTCAGCCACGTCTTGCGCCGCGACGGCGCCCAGCCCCTCCGAACCTGCCCGGCGGTGCCGACCCTCGCCCAGGCCGTCCGGCACCGCCGGACCGCGCCGCGTCAGCTGATCGCCGTCGCGGCGGGAAGAAACTGCCGGGCCCCCCGGCACGGCGGGAGCGGCCTCGGCCCCGTCGCCGTGGGAAGAAGACCCCGGGCCCCCCGGGAGTTTGGCGGTGGCGGGCCTGCGTAGTTCCAGGGGCCGCATGAGGCCCCGCGCGCCGTGGACCAGGTCCGGGCGGACCGCCGCTACCGCGCTCACCGTCAGCGCCGTGATCGCCGCCTCGCCCAGGCCGATCAGGACGTGGACGCCGGTCATCGCCGTGAACACCTGGCCCACCGGGACGTCCGTCGTCCCGCCGAGCGCGTAGAGCAGGGTGAAGGCCGCCGCCGCGGCCGGGACCGAGACCAGGGCCGCGGCGAAGGACGCCGCGCTCAGCCCCGTACGCCCCCGCGGCAGCACCCGCACCAGCACGCGGAACACCCCGTACGCCACGACCGTCGTGACGATGCCCATGTCGGTGATGTTGACGCCGAGCGCGGTGAGCCCGCCGTCCGCGAAGAGGACGCCCTGCATGAGCAGGACGACGGATATGCAGAGCACTCCCGTGTACGGGCCGACGAGGATCGCCGCGAGCGCGCCGCCGAGCAGGTGCCCGCTCGTGCCCGCCGCGACGGGGAAGTTCAGCATCTGGACGGCGAAGACGAACGCCGCGACGAGGCCGGCCAGCGGCGCCGCCTTGTCGTCGAGCTCGCGCCGCGCGCCGCGCAGGCTGACGCCGACCGCTGCCGCGGCGACGACTGCCGCGCCGGCGGAGACCGGCGCGTCGATGAATCCGTCGGGTACGTGCATGACGTCGCCCCTCGCTTCCTGCCCGGAGGCTCCGGGCGCTCCGGGCGCTCCGGTCGCTTCGGGCCGCTCGATGATAGGGGCTCTCTGCGAATCGTTCGCAAGAGCTTGTGCCGCGCTGCTGCGCGCCCCTCGCCCCTCCGCGCGCCTCCCCCGGCGGCCCCCGGTGGCGGCCTCCGCCCGTCCCCCGAATGCTGGGCTTATGACCACGGCCCCACCGGTGACCACGGCCCCGCCCGTGCTCGGCCGCCGCCGCACGAACCTGGTCTTCGTCACGATCGTGCTCGGCATGCTGCTCGCGGCCCTCGACCAGACGATCGTCTCCACCGCGCTGCCGACGATCGTCGCGGACCTCGGCGGCGGCGGGCACATGGCCTGGGTGGTCACGGCGTACCTGCTGGCGGAGACCGTGGCGACGGTCCTCGTCGGCAAGTTCGGCGACCTCTTCGGCCGGAAGGTCGTCTTCCAGCTCAGTGCGGTGGTCTTCACGGCCGGATCGGTCTTCGCGGGAGCCGCGGGCTCCATGGCCATGCTGATCGCGGGGCGCGCCGTGCAGGGCGCGGGCGGCGGCGGCCTGATGGTCACCGCGATGGCGCTGATCGCGGACGTCATCCCGCTGCGCGAGCGCGGCAAGTACCAGGGCGCGCTCGGCGCGGTCTTCGGCGTGACGACGGTCGTCGGCCCGACCCTCGGCGGCGTGTTCACCGATCACGCGACGTGGCGGTGGTGCTTCTACGTCAACGTGCCCGTCGCCGTCGTCATGGTCGCCATGGCCGCCCGTACGATCCCCGCCGTCCGCTCGGCCGTGCGGCCGGTGATCGACTACCTGGGCATCGCCCTGGTCGCGGCCGGCGCCTCCGCGCTCGTCCTGGGCCTGGAGTGGGGCGGCAGCACGTACGCGTGGAGCTCGGCGGTCGTCGTCGGGCTGTTCGCGGGCGCGGTCGTCCTGCTGGCCGCGTTCGTCCTGGTGGAGCTGCGGGCCCGGGAGCCCATGCTGCCCATGCACCTCTTCCGCAACCCCGTCTTCACGGTCTGCTCCCTCCTCAGCTTCATCGTCGGCTTCGCGATGCTGGGCGCGCTGACGTACCTGCCGACGTACCTGCAGTACGTGGACGGGGTGTCGGCGACGATGTCGGGCGTGCGCGCGCTGCCGATGGTGGCCGGGCTGCTGGGCGCGTCCATGCTCTCGGGCACCGTGGTCGGCCGCACCGGCCGCTACCGGTGGTTCCCCGTGGCCGGCATGGCGGTCATGGCGCTGGGGCTGTTCCTGATGTCGACGATGGGCCCGTCGACCGGGGCGTGGCTGGAGTCGCTGTACATGTTCGTGCTGGGCGCCGGCATCGGGCTGGCCATGCAGGTGCTGACGATCGCCGTGCAGAACACCGTGCCGTACCACGAGCTGGGCACCGCCACCTCCGGCGTCACCTTCTTCCGCACGCTCGGCAGCTCGTTCGGCACGGCCATCTTCGGCACGCTCTACAGCAACCGGCTGCGCCCGAACCTGACGGAGGCGCTGCTCCGCTCGCCCGGCGTGCCGCCGTCCGCCGTGATCAGCCCGCAGCGGCTGGCCGCGCTGCCGCCCGCGCAGGCCCGGCCGGTCGTCGACGCCTACGCGCAGACGGTGAACTACGTCTTCCTGTGGGTCGTGCCGGTGGCGCTGGCGGGTTTCGTCGCGGCGTGGTTCCTCAAGGAGGTGCCGTTGCGCGACAGCGCCCGGGCGGGTGCGGCCGACATGGGCGAGGGGTTCGCGGCGCCGGACTCCGCGGAGGCGCAGCGGCAGCTGGAGCGGGCGGTCGCGGGCGTCATGCGCAAGGCCGGGGGGCCGGTGGGGCGGCAGCTGCTGGCGGAGTCGGGCAGTGCGCTCGGTCCGGCGGAGGCGTGGACGCTGGGCCAGATCCACTGGCGGCTGCGCGTGCGCGGCGAGGCGGCGCTGAGCTCGGTGGCGGCCGCGCACCGGATGCCGCCGGAGGTGCTGCGGCCGGTCTTCGCGGAGACGGCCGGGGCGGGGTACGCCCGGCTGGAGGGCGACGCGCTGTCGCTCACGCCCGCGGGCGAGGCGGAGATCGAGCGGCTGGCCGCGACCTGGCGCTCGTGGCTGGCCGCCCGCCTGGGCGACTGGGACGTGGGCGACCCGGAGGACCGGGCCCGGCTCGACCGCGCGCTGGACGCGCTGGCGGAGCGGCTGCTGGAGGAGGACGAGGAGGCGGCGGAGGCGGACGAGCAGCGGGTACGGATCACGGTGTGACCGCCGGCGGCGGGGCCGGCGTGGCCGCCATGCCGCTGCCTCGGTGTACGGCCCCGGCCATGCCACCGTGCGGGTGGCGGCGCGCTGCCATGTCGCGGTCCGGCGTGCCTCTGCGCCGCCGCGCCAGCGCATCGCCGCGCGACCGGGAAGCGGCCCCGGGGGCTTTCTCCCGCACGGGGCCGCTTCCCGCGGGGCGCCCGTGCAGGGGCGGTGACCCGGCCTGGAGGCGCGCGGCGACGCGCGCGCCGGACCCCGACGCGCACCCCCGTGGCGCATCGCGGTCCGAGCAGCTCGGCCCCCAGCCTCTGACGGAAGCAGAAACTCCACTAGTGGCATCCGTAGTGGCATCCGCGGGGGCGGGCGTGGCTAGATGGCCCCGTGGAGACCGGAGATCTTGTCAGGGAGCTGCGCACGGCGCGCGGCTGGAGCCAGGGCCGCCTCGCGGCGGAGCTCAACGACGCCTGCGGCACCGCCCTGACCCGCGAGTACGTGAGCGGCTGGGAGCGGGGCAGGGTCCGGCCCGGCCCGTTCTACCGGCGTGCCCTCGCGCAGGTGCTCGGCGTGCCGGCGGCCACCCTGGAGGGCGCGGCCGCCGGCGGCCGGCCCGGCCCGGCGACGGCCGCCGCGCTCGCCCCGGCCGCCGTCTCCGACCTCCTCGGCCTGGGCTTCGCCGCCCGGCTGCGCGGCGGCCCCTCGGCGGACGACTGGGAGGAGCGGCTGTCCGCGTACGGCACCGACTACATGTCCTCGCCCGCCGCCGACCTCCAGCGGCGGGTCGCCGAGGACCTCGTCGTCGTACAGCAGCAGCTGGACGACCCGGCCATGTGGTCGGCGGCGGCGCGGCTGATGACCGTGTACGCGACGACGTTCCCGCAGCAGGAGAGCGCGAAGGCCGTCCACTGGTTCCGGACGGCCGCCGAGGCGGCGGACCGCTCGGGGGACGTCGCGGTACGGGTGTGGGTGCGCGGCCGGGGCGCCCTCGCGCTCGGCTACGGCGGCACGGCCACGGGCCTGGCCGAGCTGCTGGCCGGCCAGGCGCTGGCCCTCACGGACAAGCCGTCCGTGGGCCTGCTGCACGCCACGCTCGGCAAGGCGTACGCGGCGGCCCTGCGCGGCGACCGGGCGACGGCCCTGTCCCTCGCCGACCGGGCGCGGCGGATCTTCGACGCCGCGTACGACCCCTCGGCACGGCTCAGCGACTACAGCATCCCGGCCTGGCGCATGAACGGCTTCCTGTCGCTGCTGTCGGCGCGGCTGGGCGATGAGAAGCAGTCGACGGCGGCCCGGGAAGCGGCCCTGCGCGAACTGCCCGAACGGCTCCCGCGCTTCGTCACGCACCTGGAACTGCACAAGGGGCTCACTCTCGTCCGCTCGGGCGACCGCGAGGGCGGCCTGGCGTGTGCGCGGGCGGCGCTCGACGCGCTGCCGCAGGAGAGGTGGTGCGGGACGCTGCAGATGCTGATGGCGGAGATCGCGGCGTGAAGTGAAGGTTCCCGGACAGGCGGAATCCTCTGTCCGGACGGGTGAATTAATCGGATTATACGTACATTTGACCCTCGCTTGGTCAATTCCTTATGACGGCTCCATCGGCCACATCGGCATCCGCAGCCAGCCTTGAGGAGACGCGTCATGCGCCGGTACAGACGCCTGGGAATCGCCTTCGCCATCGCCGCCGCCGTCCTTCCGGCGGCCCTGCCCGGCACCGCGGCCCGGGCCACGCCCCCGCCGCCCGAACCCCCCGCGCCGCAGGCCGGGCAGCAGCACCGGGCCCCGCTGGACTTCGACGAGAACGCGTGCGAGGGACCGGCGGCGGACGAGGGCGACGTCTACACGAAGCCGCCCAAGACCGCGCCCGGCACCACACCGCACCACCGGGGCCTCCCGCTGAGATGGCCCAGGAACATCCCCGACCGCGAGGAAGCGGAGCGCATGCTCGGCGACCTGAAGGTGCGGAAGTTCAACGGCAAGGGCTACCACCGCAAGTACTTCGGCTCCACCTGCTGGGTGCGGCACGGCGTCGACCGGTGCACCACCCGGCAGGTCGCCCTCAAGATCCAGTCCGACGCGCCGGTGACGCTCGACGGCATGTGCAAGGTCGTCGGCGGGCGGTGGCACAGCGAGTACGACAACAGGGACATGGCCGACCCGGCGCACGTCGACGTCGACCACGTCGTGCCGCTGCGGCAGGCGTGGGGGTCCGGGGCGCGCAACTGGACCGCAAAGAAGCGGCTGGAGTTCGCCAACGACCTGACCGCCTCGCCGCAGCTGATCGCGGTCTCCACCTGGACCAACCGCCGCAAGGGCGACAAGGGACCGGACAAGTGGCTGCCGCGGGCGGGCGCCCAGTGCCGCTACGTCCGGGCGTGGGTGGGGGTGAAGGACTACTACGGGCTGTCCGTCACCCGCGCGGAGAAGACCAAGCTGCAGCAGGTCCTGGCCGACTGCCGGGACGAAAAGCCCGACGGGCGGCACGAGGGACGCCCCGAGGGACGGCCTGAGCGACCCGAACTGCGCCCCGACGGACAGCACGGCGGACGGCCCGACGGGCAACACGGCGCGCGCCCTGACGGACAGCACGGCGGACGCCCCGACGCACAGCACGGCGCACGCCCCGACGGACAGCACAGCGGACGGCCCGGCGGCCCGAAGTCATGACGGCCGGAGCCGGGCGGGGCTACAGCGCCGCCCGGCTCCCCGTGCCCACCGGCGCCGTCGCCGTGGCCGCGCGCCGGGCCGCGTCCTCGACCTGCGCCGCCGTCAGGACGTAGCCGGTCGCCGCGTCGGACGTGGAACGGGCGAAGACGACGCCGTAGACCCGCCCGGAGGGGGTCAGGAGCGGGCCGCCCGAATTGCCCGGCCGGATCGTGGACCGCACGGAATACACCTGGCGGGTGGTCACGCCGTCGCCGTAGATGTCCTGCCCCTTGGCACGGATCTCATTGGCGACCGTGGCCGCGCGGACGTCGAGGCCGCCGTTCTCCGGGAAGCCCGCGACGATCGCCGCGTCCCCGCGCTTGGCGCTCTTGTCGAACGGCAGCACGGGGGCCCGCAGGCCCGGCACGTCCAGGACGGCGACGTCCGTGCGCGGATCGAAGAGCACGACCTTCGCCTGGTACGCCTTCCCCACGCCGCCGACGCGCACGGTGGGGGTCCGTACCCCGGCCACGACGTGGGCGTTCGTCATCACGTGCTGCGCCGCGTAGACGAAGCCGCTGCCCTCCTGGCCACGGCGGCCCTCGCCCGTGTCGGCGACGCCCTCGACCTTGACGACGCTCTCGCGGGCGACGCGCCGCACGGCCGGGGTGACCACGTCGCCGGACGGCTCGGGGACGGTCGTCGCCGGCTCGTTCTCGAAGGGGTTGAAGACCTGCGGGAAGCCCGCGCCCGTCAGGGCGTCCGTGGTGCGGCTGAACCAGGTGGGGGCCTGCTCGGGCATCGCCTCCTGCACGGCGCCGAGGAGGGTGGAGTCCCTGATCTGGCGGGAGAGCAGCGGCGAGTTCGCCGAGACGAGCACGCTCGCGGCGACCCACGCCACGAGGAGGACGGCCAGGGAGTTCACGGCGGCGCCGCCGATGCCGTCCACGCCCCGCACCGGGGCCCAGGTGAGCCTGCGGCGCAGGCCGTAGGCGAGGCGCCCGGCCAGGGCGTGCCCGATCGCGGCCGGGACGAGGACCACCACGACGGCGACGACCGCCGCGGCGGCCGACCCCGCCTCCAGCGGCTCCAGGGCGAACGGCAGCGCCCACACGCCGAGGACGGCTCCGCCGAGGAAGCCGGCGAGCAGCACGACGCTCGCCACGAGGCCGCGGCGGAAGCCGGAGACGGCGTAGCCGAGCACGACGAGCAACAGCAGCAGATCGAGCAGGTTCAACGTGGAGCCCTTTCCTTCGCGCGCGCCCCCGACCACGCCCGCGGGTCACCGACCCGTGGGCTTGAAGAAACGCCGGTACGACCGCGGGCGGTTCCCATTCCGGGCGAATTCATGGCGTACGACACGTCGGGGCGGGGCCCCGGGGCCGGGCCCGGGCCGGCCGGAGCGCTCTGCCGCCTGTCAGCCGGATGACCAGGTGACCGGCAGGCCGACGGGGCCGCGGATGAGAACGCCGGTCTGCCACCTCACGTCGGCGGGGGGAACCGCGAGACGCAGGGCGGGGAACCTGCCGGTCAGGCCGGACAGCAGGACCTCGGCTTCCCTACGGGCCAGCAAGGGGCCCACGCAGGAGTGGGGGCCGTAACCGAACGCCACATGGGGCGGGCCCTCGCGCTCGAAATCGATCCTGCCGGGATCGGGGTAGACCCGCTCGTCCCAGTTGGCGGCCACGTAGGAGACGTACTGCGCCCAGTCCCGCACGCGCGGCCGGTCCGCGGCCGGGATGCCCATCACCTCGCCGATCACGGCCAGGGCGAACGGCGAGACGACATGGCGCACGACATCGGCGGGACCGGACCCGGGCGTGCTCGGGCGGGTCCACGAAGCTGACCGCGCGGTCCAGAGGAACGAAGTGCTTGGTCATCTTGGGCACGGACCGGCCCCTACAGGAACCGGGACCGTCACCAGGGCCCCGGCACCTGCTCCCCGGCTCCGCTGCGGCGCTCAGCCGGAACGGGCGCGGCCCGGCGGTGCCGCACCCACCTCATGGGTGAGCCGCGCCGCCGGGCCGCGCCCGTACGGGATGAGGTCAGGCCTTGACCAGCTCCCGGTCCTCGTCCGCCTCGGGCGCCCCGGGCGTACCCGGCGTCGCCGAAGACGCCCCGGGCTTCGCGAGCCGCTTCTGGAGCCCCTCGCCCTCGACGTCCACGTTCGGCAGGACCTTCGCCAGCCACCCCGGCAGCCACCACGCCGACTTCCCGAGCAGCGCCAGCACCGCCGGCACGATGGCCATGCGGACCACGAACGCGTCGAAGAAGACGGCGATGGCCAGGCCGAAGCCGATCATCTTGATCATCTGCTCGGACGAGCCGATGAAGCCGGCGAAGACGCTGATCATGATGATGGCCGCGGCCGTCACCACCCGCGCGCCGTGCTTGAAGCCGGTCACGACGGCCTGCCCGGGCCGCTCGCCGTGGACGAACGCCTCCCGCATCCGCGTGACGAGGAAGACCTCGTAGTCCATGGCCAGACCGAAGACGACGCCCACCATGAAGATCGGCATCATCGACATGATCGGCCCGGTCTCCTCGACCCCGAAGACCGAACCCAGCCAGCCCCACTGGAAGACCGCCACGACGGCGCCCAGCGCGGCGACCACCGACAGCAGGAAGCCGAGCGCGGCCTTCAGCGGCACCAGCACGGAGCGGAAGACGACCATCAGCAGCAGGAAGGCGAGGCCGACGACGAGCGCCAGGTAGGGCAGCAGGGCGTCGTTGAGCTTCTGCGAGACGTCGATGTTCATCGCCGTGGAGCCGGTGACGAGCACCTGCGCGCCCGTGTCGGCCTTGAGCCCGCCGCCTTCGGCGCGGATCGCGTGGACGAGGTCCTCGGTGTCCGTGCTGGTCGGCTTGGACTTGGGCACGACGGTGAGCATGGCCGTGTCACCGGCCGGGTTGAAGTGCGCCGGGGTGACGGTGGCGACGTTGTCCAGGCCCTTGAGCTTGTCGCCGACCTTCTGGACCGCGCCCTTGGGGTCCTTGGCGTCCGCCACGTCGGTGATGACCATGAGCGGGCCGTTGAAGCCCGGGCCGAAGCCCTCGGACAGCAGGTCGTACGCCTTGCGCTGGGTGCTGCTCTTGGACGCCGCGCCGTCGTCCGGAAGGCCCAGTTCCAGGGAGGCGGCGGGCACCGCGATGGCGCCCAGCCCCAGCACACCGGCGACGAGTACGAGCACGGGCTTGCGCAGGACGAAGCGGGCCCAGCGCGTGCCCATGTTGGGCTTGTCGCCGCCCTCGGCGCCCGGCTTGGCCTTGCGGACCTTGCGGGCCAGCACCTGCTTGCCGGCGAAGCCGAGCAGCGCGGGGATGAGCGAGAGGGCGATGAGCACCGCGATGGTGACCGTGCCGGCCGCGGCCATGCCCATCTTCGTGAGCATGGGGATGTTGACGACCATGAGCCCGGCCAGCGCGATGACGACGGTCAGACCCGCGAAGACCACCGCGGATCCGGCCGTGCCGACGGCCCGTCCGGCCGCTTCCTCGCGCTCGCGGCCCTCGGCCAGCTCCGCGCGGTAGCGGGAGACGATGAACAGCGCGTAGTCGATGCCGACCGCGAGGCCGATCATCATGGCGAGCGTGGAGGTGTTGGTGGAGAGGTCCAGCAGGGGCGCGAGCGCCGCGATGGACGAGACGCCGATGCCGACGCCGATGATGGCCGTCAGGAGCGGCAGGCCGGCGGCGACCAGCGAGCCGAAGGTGATCAGCAGGACCACCGCGGAGACGGCGATGCCGATGGCCTCGGAGCCGCCCTCGGGCATCTGCTGCAGCACGCTGCCGCCGACCTCGACGGTCAGCCCGGCGTCGCGGCCGTGCTGGGCGGCGTCCTTGAGCTCCGTGCGGGAGTCCTCGGTCAGGTCCATGGACTTGACCTTGTACGCGGCGGAGGCGTAGCCGGTGGTGCCGGCGGGGTTGACGGTCTTCGCCGTGAACGGGTCGGCCGCGGCGGCCACCTGCGGGCTGTGCTTCAGCTCGGCGATGACCTTCTCGACGGCCGCCTTGTTCTTCGGGTCGGTGAGCTTCTGGCCCTCCGGGGCCTTGAAGACGACGCGGGCGGAGGCGTTCTGCTCGTTGTTGCCCGGGAAGCGCTTCTCCAGCAGGTCGAAGGCGCGCTGCGCCTCCGTGCCGGGGATGGAGAAGTCGTTGTTGGTGGACTTGGACGCGGTGGCGGCGCCGGCCCCGGCGAGGACCAGCAGCAGCACCCATATGAGGGCGAAGTACCAGCGCCGCCGGTAGGCGAGCCGGCCGAGTCTGTAGAGGAACGTGGCCACGAGGAGTGGTGCTCCCGTCGGATCGGTGGACTAACAGGGCATGGGGAAGCAGCCCGGCGACGAGAGCGGCACGTCAGGTGGGCAGTGTGGGGGAGGGTGGAACTGTGG
>NZ_JBPQTW010000173.1:0-15218 GCF_051386535.1 Streptomyces sp. URMC 127 | reverse complement strand
GGCGGGGGCCGGACAGGGCGCGGCGGGTGGCTTCGGCGCCCTGGGCGTCCGAGTAGTCGGTGGTCACCGAGCGGACGTCCGGCAGGCCCCGGCGGGCGGCCTCTGCGCGGAGGGAGGCCATCCGGCGGCGGGTGTGGGCGAGCTCCGGGAGGCCCGCGATATGGGTGATGCGCCGGTGGCCCAGGGTGTGCAGGTGGCTGATGACGGAGGCCATGGCGGCGGTGTCGTCGGCCCGCACCGCGGAGATCGCCGCACCGGGCGGGACCGCCGCGGAGGGGGCGCCCACGACCACCGCGGGCAGGCCCAGCCCGTCCAGCAGACCCGGGCGCGGATCCTCGGCGCGGGGATCGACGAGCAGCACGCCGTCCACGCGGCGCTCGGCCCACCAGTGGCGGTAGACCGCGCACTCGGCGCCGAGGTCCTCCACGACCTGGAACAGCAGCCCGAAGCGGCGGGCGGCGAGAGCTTCCTGCACGCCGGAGACCAGCTGCAGGAAGAACGACTCAACGCCCAGGGTGCGGGCGGGGCGCGCTAGGACAAGCCCCGCCGTCGCCGCGCCCTCGCCGGACAGGGCGCGGGCCGCGGTGCTCGGCTGCCAGCCCAGCTGCTCGGCGACCCGGCGCACGCGCTCGCGCGTGGCCTCGGAGACGCCGGGGCGGCCGTTGAGCGCGAAGGACACCGCGCTCTCCGAGACGCCGGCACGGCGCGCGATGTCCTTGATCGTCGGCCTGCGGGGCGGGGTGCGGCGCACGTTCCTGCCTTCCTCCCCTCGCGCGGGACAGCAACGGGGCACAACACACTAAAGCGCATTAGCAGTTCGCGGTAGGTATTGACTAACTCCCTTTCCGGGGGCACCTTTTGGTCCGCCACCTCCCGGCCTCGACCGAAGGAGACCGCCGGCCATGCCGATACCCCGCAGAGCCGTCGCCGTGACCGTTCCGCTGCTCGTGTCCGCCCTCACGCTGACCGCCTGCGGCTCGGGCGGCTCGGACGGATCCGACGCCGAAGGAGGCGGCGGCGCGGGCGGGAAGCCGGAGGGCGCCATCACCTTCCAGACGTGGAACCTACGCAGCAGGTTCAAGGACTATTTCACCGGCCTGGTCGCCGAATTCGAGAAGGCCAATCCGGGCGTCAGCGTCAAATGGCTGGACCAGCCCGCCGACAACTACGCGGACAAACTGAGCGCGGACGCCGCCGCGGGCACCCTCCCCGACGTCGTCAACGTCTCCCCGGACCTGTCCTTCCCGCTGGCCAGGGCCGGGCTCCTGATGAACCTGGACAAGGAGCCGGCCGTGGCGAAGGCCAAGGGCGCGTACACCCCGGAGGCGTGGCAGGGAAACGTGCTGCCGGGCCTGGACGGCGCGTACTCCTTCCCCTGGTACCTCAACACGGGCCCGCTGTTCTACAACAAGGCCCTGTTCCGGCAGGCCGGCCTCGACCCCGAGAAGCCCCCGAAGACTTACGGCGAGCTGTTCGCCGCGGCCCGTGCCATCGCCGAGCGCTCGGGCGGCAGAATCGCCACGCTCGGCGGCACCCCGGCCGTCGAGGACTTCGGCCGCTACGGGGTACGCCTGATGAACGGCGACGCCACCCGGTTCACGTACAACGAGCCGAAGGGCGTGGAACTGCTCACCGAGTACAAGAAGCTCTACGACCTCGGCGGCCTCGACCCGCAGTCACTGACCAGCACCCCGGAAAAGACCGGCCAGAAGTTCCTGGAACAGAAGGTCGCCATG
Organism: Streptomyces sp. URMC 127; assembly: GCF_051386535.1. Taxonomy (NCBI): domain Bacteria; kingdom Bacillati; phylum Actinomycetota; class Actinomycetes; order Kitasatosporales; family Streptomycetaceae; genus Streptomyces; species Streptomyces sp. URMC 127. The sequence continues at coordinate 13,482 of NZ_JBPQTW010000173.1, read as the reverse complement.
AATCCCGGCAGCGCCCACGACCTGGAGACCTTCAAGAAGAACGCCCCCGGGCTCTACCGGGAGCTCGGCATCACCGACGCGCCCAACAACACGGGTAAGCCGAACATGTACGTCATGGGCCTCGGCGTCAGCAGCCGCAGCAAGCACAAGGCCGCGGCCGTCGCCTTCGCCCGCTTCGTGACGGACAAGAAGAACCAGGAGGCGTTCGCCCACAAGGTCGCCGTCTTCCCCAGCACCGCGGGCTCCCTCGACGACCCCTACTGGACGAAGGACGACGGCACCGACGAGGGCCGCGTACGGGTCGCCTCGGCGAAGATGCTCAAAGGGGCGGCCAATTACACGCCGGTCGTGCTCAGCGAGGAGATGAAGACCGTCCTCAAGAACGAGGTCGCGAAGGCCCTCCAGGGAAAGAAGACGCCACGACAGGCCCTGGACGACGCGGTCGCGCAGAGCAACAAGCTGCTGCGGCAGGGCTGACCGGCGTGAAGGGCACGCGCACGCACCGGGCCGTCAGCCCCTGGCTCTTCCTCCTCCCCGGGCTCGCCACCGTCACCGCCTTCACCCTCTACCCCTTCCTCACCACGCTCCACGACGCCTTCACCGACGCCCGCGCGCTCACGCCCGGCCGGTGGGTGGGTCTGCACAATTTCCAGGACATGGCGCAGGACGAGCAGTTCTGGGTGGCGCTGCGCAACAGCGGCCTCTACGTGATCCTCGTCGTCCCCTTCACCGTGCTGCTGCCGCTGCTCCTCGCGCTCCTGGTGCAGAAGCGGGTCCCGGGCGTCGCCTTCTTCCGCTCCGCGTTCTACACCCCGGTCGTGGCCTCGTCGGTCGTGGTCGCCCTGATCTGGGGCTGGATGCTGGACGACCGGGGCCTGGTCAACGGCATCCTGCGGGTCCTGGGAGCCGGGCCGTTCGCCTTCCTCGGCGACGAGTGGCTGCTGCTGTTCAGCGCGATGGCCCTGACCGTCTGGAAGGGCCTCGGCTACTACATGATCATCTATCTGGCGGCGCTGGCGCACGTGCCGCGCGAGCTGTACGAGGCGGCGGCCGTCGACGGCGCGGGCGCGCTGCGCCGCTTCACCTCCGTGACCGTGCCCGCCGTGCGCTCGACGATGGTGCTGGTCGGCGCCCTGTCGTCGGTGGCCGCGTTCAAGGTGTTCTCCGAAGTCTTCCTGCTCGCGGGCCCGACCGGCGGCCCGGCCGGGCAGGACACCACCCTGGTCATGCTGGTCCAGCGGACCGGCACGGGCCTCAACGGCCGCGTCGGCTACTCCTCCGCGCTCTCCCTGGTGGTCTTCGCCGTCGCCCTGCTGCTGATGCTGCTGGTGCTGCGCGCCGACCGGAGGGGCAGGGAGGGATGAACCGTTCTGTGCACGGGCAGCGCGTCGTCACCGGACACGGGCAACGCGTCTCGACCGGACACGGGCAGCGCGTCTCCACCGGCGAGAAAATCCTGCGCTACGTCCTCCTCCTCGCCGTACTGGCGCTGACGACCGGCCCGTTCCTCTGGCAGCTGTCGACATCCCTCAAAGGCACCACCGAGAACGTCTACACTTCCCCACCGCGCTTCCTGCCGTCCCGCCCGACCACGCACAACTACACCGCGGTCGCAGACATCATCCCCGTGTGGGACTACGCCCTGAACTCGCTCAAGGTCGCCGCCGCGAGCGTGCTCACGAACCTCGCCGGCGCCTCGGCGGCCGGTTACGCGCTCGCCCGGCTGCGGTTCCGCGGGCGCCGGGCCGCAGGGCTGGCGTTCGTGGCGGCGGTGCTGGTGCCGCTGGAGTCCGTCGTCGTCGCCCAGTTCACGATGATGCGCGACCTGGAGCTCAACAACACGCTCGTGGCCGTCGTCCTGCCGGGCGCGGTCGGCGCGCTCAACGTCCTGCTGATGCGCAACGCCTTCGCGAACCTGCCCTACGAGACCGAGGAGGCGGCCGTCATCGACGGGGCGAACGTGTGGCAGCGGTTCACCCGGATCGCGCTGCCGTCCGTACGGGGCACCCTCGCCGTCGTCGCGGTCTTCTCCTTCATGGGGGCGTGGGACGACTTCCTGTGGCCGCTGATCGTCCTGTCCGACCCCGACCGCTTCACCCTCACCGTCGGCCTGAACTACCTGCACGGCACCTTCCAGCAGGACCCGCGCCTGGTCGCCGCCGGCACGGTCATCGCCGTCGCGCCGCTCGTCGTGATGTTCGCGTGCCTCCAGCGGTACTTCTTCCGCGGCGTCGGGGAGGGCGCCGTCAAGGGCTGACCGCCGCCGGCACCCGTGCCGGGCGAGCGGCAGGGACACCCGCACACAAGACCCCACCGAGAGGGACCCACAAGCAGGGACCCGCAAGCAGGGACTCAACAGCAGGGACCCACGAGAAGGGACACCCCGCCCCATGCGCTTCGGCGTCAACTACACCCCCGCCCGCGGCTGGTTCCACCACTGGCTCGACTTCGACCTGGACGACGTCCGCGCCGACCTGGACTCCGTGGCGGCGCTCGGCCTCGACCACATCCGCGTGTTCCCCCTCTGGCCGCTGTTCCAGCCCAACCGCACCCTGATCCGGCCGCGCGCTGTCGAGCAGCTCGTGAGCCTCGTGGACGCCGCCGGCGAGCGCGGGCTCGACGTCAACGTGGACGGCCTGCAGGGGCACCTGTCCAGCTTCGACTTCGTCCCGTCCTGGACCACGACCTGGCACCGCCGCAGCCTCTTCACCGACCCGGACGTCGTCGACGCGCAGGCCCGCCTCCTCACCCAGCTCGCGGGCGCGCTCGCCGGGCGGCCCAACTTCCTCGGCATGACCGTCGGCAACGAGTTCAACCAGTTCTCCGGCCCGCCCCACCCCGACCCCGACCGCATCCGCCCCGCCCAGGCCGCCGGCTGGCTGCGCCGCATGCTCGCGGCCTGCGAGGAGGGCGCGCCCAGCAGGACGCATCTGCACGCCTCGTACGACGCCGCGTTCCTCGACGGCGCGCACCCCTTCACGCCCGCGCACTCGGCACGGCTCGGGGCCATGACCGCCGTGCACTCCTGGGTCTTCAACGGCACCGCCCAGCGCCACGGCCCGGGCGGCCCCGCGGAGCACCTCGCCTCGTACCTCGTCGAGCTGTCCAAGGCGTGGGCCGACGATCCGGCCCGCCCCGTGTGGCTGCAGGAGACCGGCGCGCCCGCCCCGCACATCCCGCCCGGCCGCGCCGCGGCGTTCACGGAGGCGACCGTCCGGCACGCCCTGGACTGCCCCGGGCTCTGGGGCATCACCTGGTGGTGCTCCCACGACGTCGACCGCGCGCTCGCGGACTTCCCGGAGCTGGAGTACGGGCTGGGGCTGCTCACCAACGACCGCGAGGTCAAGCCCGCCGGGGAGGCCTTCGCGCGCCTCGCCCGGGAACACCGCAGCGCCGGGCCGCCCGCGCCGCGGCGGACCGCCCTGGTCCTGGACGCGGGCGACGCCGAGGAGGCGCCGGGGCGGGCCGTGTGCGCGCCGGGCGGGGCGTTCTTCGAGGCGTGGATGCGGGCCGCCTCCGGCGGGGGGCGGCCGGCGGTGGTGCTGGCCCAGCGTGCGGGGGACGCGGCGCATCTCGCTGCGCGGGGCATCACCGAGGTCGTCGCCGCGGGCGATGTGGTCTGAGCGGTGCGGCCCCGCCACCCGTTTCGGGGCTCCGCCCCGGACCCCGGTCCTCAAACGCCGGACGGCTCGACAAGGGGAGGAACCACCATGCCCATCACTCGCAGGGAAGCCCTCGCCGCCGGTGCCGCCGGCCTCGCGGCCGCCGCACTGTCCGGGGAGCACAGCGCGGCCGCCGCCTCGGCCACCGGGCCCGGCGCAACCGCCGGTCGCGCCCTGTCCCCGGATCTGAGTGGCGCATCGCCTCCCCCGTCCCTCCAGCCGTACGCCTCCTACTGGTTCCCCGGCAGCCTGCCGGACGGTGCGCCCGGGCCCGGGGTCGTCTGGCGCAGCCTCGCGGCGTGGGACCCCGCGCAGGACCCCGATCTGCCGTTCAACCGGGCGACCGTCCCGCTCGCCGCGCGCTTCGCTCCCCCGCCGCCCAACGCCACCGCCCGCGCCGGTCAGGCCCGCGTCTGTGCGCTCGCCGCGTTCGCCCGCACGTCCGGGAACCCGTCGCAGGGCGCGCCGACCGCCGACTTCTACGCGCTCACCCACTGGGCCTACCTCGACGAGCTGGTCTTCTGGGGCGGTTCCTCGGGCGAGGGGCTGATCCTGGCGCCCAACGCGCCCGTCGTGGACGCGGCCCACCGCAACGGCGTGCCCGTCCTCGGCACGGTGTTCCTGCCGCCGGCGGCGTACGGCGGGCAGCTGCAGTGGACGCGGGACCTGGTGCGGCGCGGCCCGGACGGCGGATTCCCGCTGGCCGACCGGATGATCCGGGTGGCGCGGACGTACGGTTTCGACGGCTGGTTCCTCAACGCCGAGACGGGCGGGGGCGATGCGCGCCTCGCCGCGGACATGCGCGACTTCATCTCCTGCTTGCGGCGGCGCGGCAAGGGCCTGCGGATCACCTGGTACGACGCGATGGCCGTCTCCGGCGGCATCGACTGGCAGAACCGGCTCAACGAGCACAACGCCCCCTTCTTCCAGGCGGCCGGTTCGATGTTCCTGAACTTCAACTGGGACCGCTCCGGGCTCGTCTCCTCCGCCGCACTCGCGCGGCGGCTGGGGCGCAGCCCGTACGAGCTGTGGGCCGGGATCGACGTCGAGGCGCGCGGCTGGGACACGCCCGTGGACTGGGACGCCGTCGCCCCGGCGGCGGGACCGCACGTCGCCTCGTACGGCTTCTACCGCCCCGAGTGGACGTGGACGAGCCTGCCCGCCGCGGACCGCGGCCCGGCCGCCTTCCACGCGCGCGACGACCGCTTCTGGTCCGGGCGGGCGCTGGATCCCGCGGCGCCGGAGGCGGGGCCGTGGCGGTCGCCGGCCGCGTCCGTCGCGGACCGGTCCACGCTCACCGCCCTGCCGTTCGCCACGACGTTCAACACCGGTCACGGTCTGGGCTGGTACGAGAAGGGCCGGCGCACGGGCGACGCGGCCTGGAACCACCTGGGGCTGCAGGACCGGCTGCCCGGGCGGCGCTGGGTCATCCGTACGGCGGGTCCGCGGCCGGCCGTCGGTTTCGCCTTCGACGACGCCTGGCGGGGCGGCAGCAGCCTCCTGGTCGACGGCCGGCTCGCCGCCCCTGCGGAGGTCGAGCTGTACGCGTGCCGGCTGCCTCTTTCGGAGGCCACGGTGGTGGAGCTGGCCCACCGCACGGACCCCGGTTCGGCGGCGGTGCGCGTCGAACTGGCGATCGCCATGGACGGGGGCGTCGCGTATCTCCCGGCGGGTGCCCTCCGTGCGGGCGGCCGCGGCTGGACTACCGCGACGGTGCGGGCGGGAGTGAAGCTGCGCGGTCGCAGGGGGCGGACGATCAGGGCGCTCGGCGTCCGGCTCACCGCACCGGACGGCGGCGCGGTGCGCTGGCGGCTGGGCCGGCTGGCGGTGCGCGACGCGGCCCCCGCGGCGCCCGCCCGGCCGGTGGCCCCGGCGGTCACCGCCGCGCGCGTGGGGCCCGGCGGCACGGCCGAGCTGCGCCTGGCCTGGGGCGGCCCGCGGGGCGGCGCGGTACGCCAGTACGAGCTGCGTCAGGCGCTACTCGGCGGGCGCTTCCGCTTCCTCGGCGGCACCTGCGGGCATGCCTACTACGTCCCGGCGCTGCGCCGTACGGACGGCGAGGCGGCCACCCGGATCGAGGTGCGGGCCGTGGACGAGCTGTACGCCGCGTCCGCACCCGCGTCCGTCACCTTCCGCTGGGAGGCGGACCGGCCCCGGGGCTCCAGCCCGGCGAACCAGAGGAAACCGACGTGAGGAATCCGACCTGATGCACAACGACCGCACCATCACCGAAGCCCGGCTGAAGCGCGTGCTGGACGAGCGCATCCGGCCGGCCGTCTACCCCGAGTCGGTGCCGCTGGCCGTCACCGTGTGGCACGCGCCCGGCGAGCCCGTCCCGGTGGCCGAGGGGATCGCCGCCGGGGGCGTGCCGATCGAGACGGGCGCGGCCTGGGGGCCGCCGTGGGGCACGAGCTGGTTCACCGTGGCGGGCAGCGTGCCGCAGGAGTGGGCGGGCCGGACAGTCGAAGCCCTGCTCGATCTGGGGTTCGACGAGAACATGCCGGGCTTCCAGTGCGAGGGGCTGGTCTACCGGCCGGACGGCTCGCCGGTGAAGGGCCTCAACCCGCGCAACCAGTGGGTGCGGATCGCCGAACGGGCGGCCGGCGGCGAGGAGGTGCTGCTGCATGTGGAGGCGTCGTCCAACCCCGTGATCCTCGGCTACCACCCGTTCGTGCCGACCGAGCTGGGCGACCGGGAGACGGCGGACGCGCAGCCGCGCTACCGGCTGGCCCGTATGGACCTGGCCGTCTTCGACCGGACGGTGTGGGAGCTGGTCCAGGACCTGGAGGTGCTGGAAGGGCTGATGTGCGAGCTGTCCCCGGACGCGCCGCGCCGCTGGGAGGTCCTGCGGGCGGTCGAGCGCGCGCTGGACGCCATCGACCTGCAGGACGTCGGCGGCACGGCGGCGCGGGCGCGCGAGCGGCTCGCGGCGGTCCTGTCCGCTCCCGCGCACGCCTCCGCGCACCGGATCAGCGCCGTCGGGCACGCGCACATCGACTCGGCGTGGCTGTGGCCGCTGCGCGAGACGGTGCGCAAGGTCGCCCGCACGACCGCGAACATGACCGCGCTGCTGGAGGACGAGCCGGGGTTCGTCTACGCCATGTCGCAGGCGCAGCAGTTCGCGTGGATCAAGGAGCACCGGCCGGAGGTGTACGCGCGGGTGAAGAAGGCCGTCGCGGACGGCCGCTTCGTGCCGGTGGGGGGCATGTGGGTGGAGTCGGACACGAACATGCCGGGATCGGAGGCGCTGGCCCGGCAGTTCGTGCACGGCAAGCGCTTCTTCCTGGAGGAGTTCGGCATCGAGACGGAGGAGGTGTGGCTGCCGGACTCCTTCGGCTACTCGGCGGCCCTTCCGCAGCTGGTGCGGCTGGCGGGGGCGAAGTGGTTCCTGACGCAGAAGATCTCCTGGAGCCGGACGAACAAGTTCCCGCACCACACGTTCTGGTGGGAGGGGCTGGACGGCACGCGCGTCTTCACCCACTTCCCGCCGATCGACACGTACAACGCGCAGCTGTCGGGCCGCGAGCTCGCGCACGCGGTGCGCAACTTCCAGGAGAAGGGCGGTGCCACCCGCTCGCTCGCGCCGACGGGCTGGGGCGACGGGGGCGGCGGCACGACGCGCGAGATGCTGGCGCGGGCGAAGCGGCTGGCGGACCTGGAGGGCTCGGCGCGGGTGGTGTTCGAGAAGCCGTCGGCGTTCTTCGAGAAGGCGCACGCCGAGTACGCGCAGGCGCCGGTGTGGGCGGGCGAGCTGTACCTGGAGCTGCACCGGGCGACGCTGACCAGCCAGGCCCGCACCAAGCAGGGCAACCGGCGCAGCGAGCACCTGCTGCACGAGGCGGAGCTGTGGGCGGCGACGGCGGCCGTGCGGGCGGGCTTCCCGTATCCGTACGAGGCGCTGGACCGGATCTGGAAGACGGTGCTGCTGCACCAGTTCCACGACATCCTGCCGGGCACGTCGATCGCGTGGGTGCACCGGGAGGCGGCGCAGACGTACGCGGCGGTGGCCGCCGAGCTGGAGAAGATCGTCGCGGGGGCGCTGGAGGCCCTGGCGGGCAACGGGACGGACGGCGGCGGGACGGTGGTGTTCAACGCGGCGCCGCACGGGCGCGGCGAGGTGCCGGCCTTCGGCGCGGCGGCCGCCGCCGGTACGGTGCCGCCCGTGGCGTCCGTGGCGCCCGTGCCGCGCGACGGCGGCGGGTTCGTCCTCGACAACGGCCTGCTGCGCGCCGAGGTCGACGGGCGGGGCCTGGTGGTGTCGGTGTACGACCCGGCCGCCGGCCGGGAGGCGATCGCTGCGGGCGCGGCGGCCAACCTGCTCCAGCTGCACCCGGACTTCCCGAACATGTGGGACGCGTGGGACGTGGACCACTTCTACCGGAACACGGTGACCGACCTGCCGGACGCCGAAACGGTGGAGGCGGCGGACGACGGTGCGGTGCGCGTGGTGCGGGTCTTCGGCTCCTCCCGCGTCGAGCAGCGGATCTCCCTGCCCGCGGGCCAGCGGCGGCTGGACATCGCCACGGAGGTCGACTGGCACGAGACGGAGAAGTTCCTCAAGGCGGCGTTCCCGCTGGACGTGCACGCGGACCGGGTGGCGGCCGAGACCCAGTTCGGCCACCTCTACCGGCCCACGCACACCAACACCAGCTGGGACGCGGCCAAGTTCGAGGCGTGCGCGCACCGCTTCGTCCACCTGGAGGAGCCCGGCTGGGGCGTGGCGGTCGTCAACGACTCGACGTACGGCTACGACGTGACGCGCTCGGCCCGCCCGGACGGCACGGGCACGACCACGACGGTCCGGCTGTCGCTCCTGCGGGCCCCGCGCTTCCCCGACCCGCGCACGGACCAGGGCACGCACCGCTTCCGGTACGCGCTGGTGCCGTCCGCCTCGGTCGGCGACGCCGTCCGCGAGGGCTACCGCATCAACCTCCCGGAGCGGCGGGTGCCGGGGAGTGCCGGGGTGGCGCCCCTCGTACGCGCCGGCGGCGAGGCGGTCGTCGTCTCCGCGGTGAAGCTCGCGGACGACGGCAGCGGCGACGTCGTCGTCCGGCTGTACGAGTCGCTGGGCGGCCGGGCCCGCACTCGCCTGGAGACCGGTTTCCCCCTCGCCTCGGCCTCGGTGTGCGACCTGCTGGAACGGCCGCTGGCCGCGGCGGCGACGGACGGCGATGCGGTTCCGCTGTCGCTGCGGCCGTTCCAGATCCTGACGCTCCGGCTTGAGCGGCGTGGCTGAGCGGACTTGCTGAAACCCGGTGGGTTTGCCCGCGCCCCGTCAGGGGCGCGGGGAACTGCGCGACGAGCCACGGACGGCCCGCAGCCGCCGAACCGCGGCGCCGACCGGGCGCTCACGCGCCGATCGCCCCCATCAGCATCGGGAAGGAGGCCACGAGCTCCCGCTCCCAGTACGGCCACGTGTGCGTGCCCTCGGACGCGCACACCGTGGCCGGGATGCCGAGCTGCCGGAGCCGGGCGCGGAACTCCTGGTTCATGCCGAAGACCGCGCGTTCGACCGCTTCGCCGCCGTGCGCCGCGGGGTCGGTGCAGCGGGCCGGGGAGGGCGGCGGGCCGCCCCACTGCCAGCCCGTGCCGCTGTCGGTGCCGTTGCCGTAGGAAACGTAGAGGGGCGTCCCGGCGAGGGAGGCGGCCTGGTGGAGCGGGCTGTTGCGCTCCCAGATGCCGCGCTGGCGCACGTCGGCGGGGTCGGCGGTGTCGAAGGGATAGCCGGGCTCGCCCCACAGGCGCTTCCAGTCCGTGAGGCAGGTGAGGCCGCCCAGCTTGACGGCGTCGGGCCCGTTGAAGCCGCCGTCGGGCGACTTGTAGAGCGGGTTGACGGCTCCGCTGTAGGAGGCGGCCGCTTTGAACATGCCGGGGTGCGCGGCGGTGAACTTCAGCGCGCCCTGCCCGCCCATGGACAGGCCGGCGATCGCCGCCCGTTCGGTGCCGGCGCGGTACTCGCGCTCCAGGAGCGGCCTGAGCTCGCCGAGCAGGTACGTCTCCCAGGCGGGCGGGCCGCCGGCGCCGTGGTTCCACCAGTCGCTGTAGCCGCTGCAGCCGCTGGTCTCCGGCATGACGACGATCGCGTCCCGCGCGGCGGCGAGCTCCTCCACGTGCGTGTTGTCCGTCCAGTCCTTGTGGTTTCCGCCGCCGCCGTGCAGCAGCCACAGGGTGGGCCACGTGCGCCGCGCCGTGCGGTCCCAGCCCGCGGGAAGCAGCAGCCGCACCCACTTGGTGTGCGTCAGCCCGTCGATCTCCGGCGACCGGACGGCCACGTCGAGCATGCGGTCGCCGATCCGTACCTCCCGGACGACCCGGGCGGGATTCTCCGCGGCCCGGGCCGTGCCCCCGCCCGCGGGGACCTGCGCCCCCAGCAGCGCCAGGATCAGCGCGAGCACCGTGAGTGCCGCGCGCCTGCGTGTCTCGTGCACCATGTGACGCCCCCTCACCATCGGTGGTGTTCGTCCACACTACGGTGAGGGTGTGACAACGTATGTGGCGCTGCTGCGCGGTATCAACGTGGGCGGGAAGAAGCGCGTTCCCATGCAGACCCTGCGGGAGCTGCTCTCCGGCATGGGGTGCGGCTCGGTGCGGACGCATCTCAACAGCGGCAACGCCGTCTTCACCCGTCCCGGGACGGACCCGGACGAGCTCGCCCGCGAACTGGAGCAGGCGATCGAGCGCGAGCTGGGCTTCGCGGTCACGTGCATGGTGCGCGAGGCGGGTGACATACGCCGTGTCGTTGACGCCGATCCGTTCGCCGGACGGCAGACCGATCCCGCGCGGTACCTGGTGACCTTCCTGGCCGCGCCCGCTGGTCCGGCCGCCGTGGCGGACATCGACCCGGCGGCGTACGCGCCCGAGGAGTTCGTCCTGGCCGGGCGCGAGCTCTACGTGTACTACGCGAACGGCGTCCGCGACGCGAAGCTCGCCAAGGTGCTGACGGAGCGCCGCCTGGGCACCCCGGGCACCGCCCGCAACTGGAACACGGTCACCAAGCTGGCCGCCATGGCGGAGGAGACGAGGCAGACGGAGGAAGAAGAGGGGGAGGCGGCCGCCGCCGGGGGGTGACTCCGGCGCAACCACCCGCCCCCGGCTCAGCCGGATGACCTCTCCGCTTAGCATGCGGGCATGAAGCTGCGTTTTCCCCGCCTGCGCGGGCGACGGCTCGCCGCCACCGCCGCCGCGGCCGTGGTGCTCGCCGGCGGCGGCACCTGGGCCGCCGCCTCCGGCGCCGGCGGCGATCCGCCCGTGCACCGCGAGGACCGCTTCATGACCCTGCCCGAGGCGCCCGGAGCCGGCGGTTCCGTACGCATCGACACGTCGTTCTTCACGGCGGGCGGTCCGGGCCGCAGGCCGGCCGTCCTGCTCGCGCACGGCTTCGGCGGCAGCAAGGACGACCTGCGCGGGCAGGCCGAGAAGCTGGCGCGCTCCGGCTACGCGGTGCTCACGTGGTCCGCGCGCGGCTTCGGGCGCTCCACCGGGCGGATCGGGCTCAACGACCCCGACCGCGAGGTCGCCGACGTCAGCCGGCTCCTCGACTGGCTGGCCGCGCGCCCCGAGGTGGAGCTCGACGGGGACAAGGACCCCCGGGTGGGCATCGCGGGCGGCTCCTACGGCGGCGCGGTCGCGCTGCTCGCGGCCGGTCACGACAAGCGCGTTGACGCGATCGCCCCGCAGGTCACGTACTGGAACCTCGCGGACGCGCTCTTCCCCGGCGGGGTGTTCAAGAAACTCTGGGCGGGGATCTTCTTCACCTCCGGGTCGGCGGCGCCCGGGCCCGTCACAGGCGGCGGCAAGGCCGGGGCGGCTCCGCCCGCCGCGCAGGCCTCTCCCTCGGCGGCGCTCGGCTGCGGGCGGTTCGAGAAGCGGCTGTGCGACATGTACGAACGGGTCGCGGTGGCCGGCAAGCCGGACGGGGAGGCCCGCGAGCTGCTGGAGCGCCGCAGCCCCTCCGCGGTCGCCGACCGCATCAAGGTCCCGGCGCTGCTCTTCCAGGGGCAGGCCGACTCGCTCTTCCCCCTGGACCACGCGGACGCCGCCGCCGCGGCGATCGGCCGCAACGGCGCGCCGGTCGCCGTCGACTGGATCGCGGGCGGCCACGACTCCGGCATCGGCGAGACCGACCGCACGGTCGCGCGCACGCGCGCGTGGTTCGACCGCTACCTCAAGGGCGACGAGAGCACCGGCACGGGCCCCGCCTTCCGGGTCAGCAGGACGGGCGGCATCGACACCACCGACGGCAAGGCGCAGCTGCGCGGCGCGAGCGGCAGCAGCTACCCCGGCCTGCGGCACGATCCGCGCACGGTCGGCCTGACCGGCCGCCGGCAGACCTTCGCCAACCCGCCGGGGTCGGCGCCGCCGGCGATCTCCGCCGTGCCGGGTGTCGGAGGCGCGGCGTCGCAGCTGTCCGGGCTGGGGGTGGGGCTGTCGCTCGACTTCCCCGGCCAGCACGCCCGCTTCGACTCCGTGCGCCTGGACGAGGGCATCCGGGTGACGGGCGCGCCCACGGTCAAGGTGAACGTGCGGACCGACTCCGCGCAGGGCGACGCCGTGCTGTTCGCCAAGGTCTACGACGTCGGCCCGAACGGGCAGCAGGTGCTGCCCGAGCAGCTCGTCGCGCCGGTGCGCGTGACGGACGCGAAGGACGGCCGGACGGTGGAGCTGCGGCTGCCCGCGATCGACCACACCTTCGAGTCCGGGCACCGGATGCGGCTCGTCCTCGCCGCGACCGACCTGGGCTACGCCTCGCCGGCGGCACCCGCCACGTACAGCGTCTCCCTGGAGGGCGGGCTGAGCGTGCCGACCGCACCGGAGGTGCGGACCGCCTCGGCCGCGCTGCCGTGGTGGACCTGGGGGCTGCCGCTGGGCGGTGCGGTCGTCGCGGCCGCCCTGCTGCTGACCGGGCGCCGGCGGGCGGCCGCGCCGGCCCCGGACCCGGCGCTCGCCGCGGTGCCCCTGCAGATCACCGGGCTGAGCAAGCGGTACGCCAAGTCCGCCGACCGGTACGCCGTGCGCGATCTGTCGTTCCGGGTCGAGCGCGGCCAGGTGCTGGGGCTGCTCGGGCCCAACGGCGCCGGCAAGACCACGACGCTGCGCATGCTCATGGGGCTCATCCGCCCGGACGGCGGCGAGGTGCGGGTCTTCGGGCAGGCGGTGCGGCCGGGCGCGCCGGTACTGTCGCGGGTGGGGGCGTTCGTGGAGGGCGCCGGCTTCCTGCCGCACCTGTCCGGGCGCGCCAACCTGGAGCTGTACTGGCGGGCCACGGGCCGCCCGGCGCAGGACGCGCACCTCGACGAGGCGCTGGAGATCGCGGACCTCGGCCCGGCCCTGGAGCGCGCCGTGCGGACGTACTCCCAGGGCATGCGGCAGCGGCTCGCGATCGCCCAGGCCATGCTGGGGCTGCCGGACCTGCTGATCCTGGACGAGCCGACGAACGGGCTGGACCCGCCGCAGATCCGGGAGATGCGCGAGGTGATGATCCGTTACGCGGCGGCCGACCGGACCGTCATCGTCTCCAGCCACCTCCTCTCCGAGGTCGAGCAGACGTGCTCGCACCTGGTCGTCATGGACCGCGGCCGGCTGGTGACCGCCGGTCCCGTCGCGGACATCGTCGGCGCGGGCGACGCGCTGCTCGTGGGCGTCGAGGGCGAGGTCACGGACGTGACGGCGGACAAGGTGGCCGCGCTGCCCGGCGTGGCCTCGGCGGTACGGGCAGAGGACGGGCTGCTGGTGCGGCTCGACGGCGCGACCGTGCCGCAGCTGCTGGCGGAGCTGGTCCGGCTGGAGGTCCCGGTGGCGCGCGTGGGTCCGCACCGCCGCC
>NZ_JBPQTW010000172.1:0-15246 GCF_051386535.1 Streptomyces sp. URMC 127 | reverse complement strand
GGCGGGAACGGGGAGGTTCGTCCGGCCCCCGCCTGGTCGTGAGCGGGCGTACGCGGGCGGGTGACCGGCCCGCAGGGGCCGGACGCTCCTAGTGGAACTGCTCCTCTTCGGTGGAGCCGGCGAGCGCGGTGGTGGAGGAGGCGGGGTTGACGGCGGTCGACACGAGGTCGAAGTAGCCGGTGCCGACCTCCCGCTGGTGCTTGACGGCGGTGAAGCCGTCGGCCTGGGCGGCGAACTCGCGCTCCTGCAGGTCGACGTAGGCCGTCATGCCGTGCTCGGCGTAGCCCTTGGCGAGGTCGAACATGGCGTGGTTGAGGGAGTGGAAACCGGCCAGGGTGATGAACTGGAAGCGGTATCCCATCGCGCCCAGCTCGCGCTGGAACTTGGCGATCTGATCGTCGTCCAGGGCGGCCTTCCAGTTGAAGGAGGGCGAGCAGTTGTAGGCGAGCATCTTGCCGGGGTGCTCGGCGTGGACGGCCTCGGCGAAGGCGCGGGCCTGGGCCAGGTCGGGGGTGCCGGTCTCCACCCAGAGGAGGTCCGCGTAGGGGGCGTAGGCCAGGCCGCGGGCGATCACGGGGGCCATGCCGCCCCGCACCCGGTAGAAGCCCTCGGCGGTCCGCTCGCCGGTGCAGAACCGCGCGTCGCGCTCGTCGACGTCGCTGGTCAGCAGGTTCGCGGCGAGGGCGTCCGTGCGGGCGACGATGAGGGTGGGCACGCCGGCGATGTCGGCGGCGAGCCGGGCCGCGTTGAGGGTGCGGATGTGCTGGGCGGTCGGGACGAGGACCTTGCCGCCCAGGTGGCCGCACTTCTTCTCGGAGGCGAGCTGGTCCTCGTAGTGGATGCCGGCCGCGCCCGCGGCGATCATCGCCTTGGTGAGCTCGAAGGCGTTGAGCGGTCCGCCGAAGCCGGCCTCGGCATCCGCGACGACGGGCGCGAGCCAGTCGATCGCGGTGTCCGTGCCCTCGGCGGTGGCGATCTGGTCGGCGCGCAGCAGGGCGTTGTTGATGCGGCGCACCACCTGCGGCACCGAGTTGGCCGGGTACAGGCTCTGGTCGGGGTAGGTGTGCCCGGCCTGGTTGGCGTCGGCGGCGACCTGCCAGCCGGAGAGGTAGATCGCCTGGAGCCCGGCCCTGACCATCTGGACGGCCTGGCCGCCGGTGAGCGCGCCCAGCGCGTGGACGTAGTCGCGCTCGTGCAGCTGCCGCCACAGGCGTTCGGCGCCGCGCCGGGCGAGGGTGTGCTCCTCGCGGACGCTGCCGGACAGCCGGACGACGTCCTCCGCGCTGTAAGTGCGCTCGATGCCCTTCCAGCGGGGGTCCGCGGCCCACCGCTTCGCCAGTTCCTCCGCTGCCGTCCGTACCTGAGCCATGTCCGTCTCCCGGTGTCCTGTGCCGACGTACTGTCAAGATTGCGAAGGGAGTTGCTCTCCCTCGGATGGCATGACCCGCCGTGCCTTCACCGGTGCGCGAAGAGCGGTTCGCAGGGGTTCCGGCGGGCTGCGGTACGACTCTGGCAGTGGCACTGAGTGCCCTCAAGGGTGGCCTTCTGCCAATTGTTGCGAATCTTCTCCCCGCGTTCCGCCAAGTCTGCGAAGGTTCAACTCCCCAACGGCACACGCACGGACAGGAGGCGACGGTGAGCAAGACGTACGCGGGGGCCCGGCTGCGCCGGTTGCGCGAGGAGCGGCGGCTCAGCCAGGCGGAGTTCGCCCGCGTCCTGGCCGTCTCCCCGAGCTACCTCAACCAGATGGAGCACGACTCGCGGCCGCTGACCGTCCCCGTGCTGCTGCGCCTGACCGAGGCGTTCGGCGTGGACCCCGGCTTCTTCTCCGAGCTCGGCACCGCCCGGGTTCTCGCCGACCTGCGCGAAGCCCTCGCCGACGAGATCTCCGCGGCCCGCGTCTCGCCGTCCGAGCTGTCCGAGCTCGCCTCCCGGCTGCCCTCCGTCGCCGCCGTCCTGCTCGACCTGGGCCGCCGCAACCAGGCCCTGACCGAGCGCCTGGCCGAGGCGGCGGACGGCCGCGGCGGCGGCGCCGACCCGGCCGTGCCGCGCACGCCGCACGAGGAGATCCGCGAGTTCTTCTACCGCCGCCGGAACTACCTCCACGACCTCGACCTCGCCGCGGAGGACCTGGCCACGCGCCTCGGCATCCGCCCCGGCGGCGTCCTCACGGCCCTCGCCGCGCGGCTCACCGAGCGGCACGGCGTGCACCTCGCCACGGACTCCGCCCGCCTGCACCACTACGACCCGGCGCGCCGGGTGCTGCACCTCTCCAGCAGGCTGCGCCCCGGCCAGCGGGCCTTCCGGATGGCCACGCAGCTGGCCCTGCTGGAATTCGCCGGCGAGATCTCCTCGCTCGCCTCGGAGGACCACGCCGAGGACTCCACCACGTGGTCCCTCGCGCGGATCGGCATCGCCAGCTACGTGGCTGCCGCGCTGATCCTGCCGTACCGCGCCTTCCACGCGACGGCCGAGGAGATGCGCTACGACATCGAGCGGCTCGCCGATCACTTCGGGGTCGGCTACGAGACCGTCTGCCACCGGCTGAGCACCCTCCAGCGGCCGCGGCTGCGGGGCGTGCCCTTCTCGTTCGTCCGCGTCGACCGGGCGGGCAACATGTCCAAGCGGCAGTCGGCGACCGGCTTCCACTTCTCCCGCGCGGGGGGCACGTGCCCCCTGTGGAACGTCTACGAGGCCTTCGCCGCGCCCGGCCGGATCCAGGTGCAGATCGCCGCCATGCCCGACGGGCAGCGCTACCTGTGGACCGCCCGCACCGTGACGCGGCAGCGCGGCGGCTGGGGCGAGCCCGGGAAGTCCTTCGCGATCGGCCTCGGTTGCGAGATCCGGCACGCCGGCCGGCTCGTCTACTCCGACGGACTCGACCTGGGCAACGCCTCCGCCGCCACGCCCATCGGCATGGGCTGCCGGGTCTGCGAACGCCTCGACTGCCCGCAGCGGGCCGTGCCGCCGCTCGGCCGCGCCCTCGCCGTCGACGAGAACAGCAGCACGTTCGTGCCCTATCCGGTGGTGGAGGGGTGAGATGAGCGCGCCGGGCGGACGGGCGGCGGGCCGGTACCCTCTGCAGAGGGTTCTCTGCAGAGAGACCTATGCAGAGAACCCTCTGCACCCTACGATGCCGCCATGCCCGAAGAACTCGATCACGAGTGCGCCCCGCAGCCCGCGAGCCCCGAACACGCCGCCCCCGAACGCCGCCTCGACGCGCGCAGCCTGCGGGGCCTGGCGCACCCCCTGCGGATGCAGATCTTCGAGTTGCTCAGCCTGGACGGCCCCGCCACCGCCACCGGGCTCGCCCGGCGCCTCGGGGAGAACACCGGCACCGTCAGCTGGCACCTGCGCCACCTCGCCGAGCACGGCTTCATCGAGGAGGAGACCGGACGGGGCACGAAACGGGAACGCTGGTGGCGCAGGACCCGCGTCGCCAACCGGCTCGACACCGCCGACTTCCGCGACGACCCCGGCAGCCGCGGCGCGCTCTCGGTCTACCTGCACGAACTGACGCAGCAGCACTTCGGCCGGGTCACCCGCTACTTCACCGAGGAGTGGGACGACCGGTGGCGCAACGCCGGCACGGTCATGGACTGGAGCGACCTGCGGTTGACGCCGGATCAGCTCGCCGCGCTCAACGCGGAGCTGATCGCCGTCATCGCCCGCCACACCCCCGCCGCGGACGCCGAGCCGGACCCGGACGCCCTGCCCGTCGTCGTGCAGCTCCAGTCCTTCCCGCGCAAGGAACGAGGAACCGCATGACGCGGGGCGTACGCGGCGGTCTCCTGCGGCGGCACCGGGACTTCCGGTTGCTGTGGTGCGGCGAGACCGCCGGTAAGTTCGGCGCGTCCGTCACCGGGGTGGCGATGCCGCTCGTGGCCGTCTCCGACCTGCACGCCGGCCCGTTCGAGGTGGGCCTGCTGACCGCGGCGTCCTGGGCGCCGTGGCTCCTCATCGGCCTTCCGGCGGGCGCCTGGGTGGACCGCAGCCGGCGCCGGCCCGTGATGATGACCGCCGCCGCGGTCTCCCTCGTCCTGTTCGCCGGCGTGCCGGCCGCCGCCCTGGCCGGGCGGCTCGGCATGGGCCTGCTGCTGGCCGTGGCCCTGCTGGCGGGCACGGCCGCCGTGTTCTTCCAGACCGCCTACAGCGCCTACCTGCCGTGCGTCCTGGAACCCGCCGACCAGCCCGAGGGCAACGCCAAGCTGCACGGCAGCGCGTCCGCGGCGCAGATCGCCGGGCAGGGCTCCGGCGGCCTGATCGCGCAGTTCGCCGGCGCGGTCAACGGGATGTTCGCCAACGCCACGACGTTCCTCGTGGCCCTCCTGTGCCTGTCCGGCATACGGCACCGCGAGCCGCGCCCCGTCCGGCCGGCGCGCCGTTCCCGCTCGCTGACCGGCGAGATCGGCGAGGGCATGCGGCTCGTCGCGCAGGACCCCTGGCTGCGCACGCTGACGCTGTTCGGCGCCGCCTCCAACCTGGCCCTGATGGGCTATCAGTCGATTCTGGTGGTCTTCCTGGTGCGCACCGTGGGGCTGGCTCCCGGAACCGTCGGCGCCGTCGTCGCGGCCGCCGGCAGCGGAGGCGTCGCCGGGGCCTTCCTCGCGCGCCGGGTCGCCGCACGGGCGGGCACGGCACGGGCGACGCTGCTCTTCGAGCTCGGCCTGGGCGCGGGCGCCCTGCTCATCCCGCTGACCACGGGCGGAGCCGGAGTCCTGCTCTGCGTCGCGGGCGGCTTCTGCGTCGCCGCCGGCGTCGTGGCCGGTAACGTCGTCAAAGCGGGCTTCCAGCAGCGCTACTGCCCTCCCGGGCTCCTCGGACGCCTCACCGCCACCACGGCGTTCCTCAACTACGGGACGATCCCGCTGGGCGCACTGCTCGGCGGAACGCTCGGCGACGCCCTCGGCCTGCGCACCGCCATGTGGGTCACCACGGCGGGCGTTCCCCTCGCCGGGCTGCTCCTGCTCTTCTCCCCCGTCGGGCGCGCCCGCGACCTGCCGGCGACCCGGCGACCGGACGCCGCGCCCGCGGTGCGCGGCGAAGCCGCACCCGAGCCGCTCAGCCGGCCATGAGCACCGCCGGGCCGGGATGCCGCTCCTGCGGTGGAGGGGACTCGCCGACGTTCGTCTGCCGAATGCCCCGCATTCGGGTGCTTTACGGATAAAGTCACCTCGTGCCGTACCAGCGCTGACTTCGGGTCAACCTGTCACGTCGGGGCCTCACCCAGGGGTCTCGGGCGGGGCTGGTGGCGCTGCTCCCCCCCGAGGGCCCTCACAGGGTCCCGCCGGCCGGCGGGTCTCGTGGTCCGAGGAAAGGCGCGCACATGGTGCAGCACAGAAGGCCGAAAGCGCCGGTCGACTGGAACCTGGTCCGCAGCGTGGCCCGAGCAGTGACGCCGTGGGTGGAGCTGCTGACAGCCGTGACCGCTCTGGCCCTGGTAATGACCGGTAGAGGCTGACCCGCGGGGCGTATCACCAGTACGCCCCGTGGAGCCAGACTTCGGCTGCCCGTCGTGGAACCGGTCCCGCGGCGGGCTCTTCCCCGTCGGCCAGCCGACGAGCCCACACACTAACGCACGGGGCGGCGCCTCACCGTGGAACCGCGGCGCGACGACCAGCCACCTGGAGGACACGGCCCCGCCGGGCGTGCTCAGGGCCGGGCCCACCGACCGGGGGTTCCGCCCCGGCCGGGGGCTCAGGGGGCGCCGCTGAGGATTTCGGCCCGGCCCGTGTCGAGCGAGTAGTAGGCGCTGACCACTGCGAGGGCGCCCTTCTTCACCAGCGGCGAGAGGTCCTTGCCGGAGCGCAGTTCGGCCGCGGTCAGCTCTGCCTGGGCGCGGACCATGACGTCGGCGGGGTCGGGGCCGCGGTACTTGAGGGTCTTCTTGTACGCCGGCTGCACGGCGTCGGCGATCGCCTGCAGGTTGCCGGGCAGCGTGGCGCCGTCGCGCAGTGCGTCGTACGCCGCCTTCGCGGCGCCGCAGCGCTGGTGGCCGAGGACGACGATCAGCGGGGTGCCGGTCGTCATGGGCCCGTACTGGACGGAGCCGGTGACCACCGGTCCGGTCGCCTGTGCGCCGGTGCGCAGGACGTAGAGGTCGCCGAGGCCGGTGTCGAAGAGGAGCTCGGGCGGCACGCGGCAGTCGAGGCAGGAGAGGACCACCGCGTACGGCTCCTGCGCCTGGGCGGCGAACTGACGGCGGTCCGGCTCGCGGCCGGGGTGCCGGAGGTGTCCGCCGGCCCAGCGCTTGTTGCCCTCCAGCAGCCGTGCGAGCGCCTCCTTGGGGGTGGCCGGCCGCGGCGGCGGTGACGGGGACGGGGCCGCGGGCGTCGCCTTCAGGTCGGCGGCCGCCGCCTTCCCGGCGCCTTCGGCCCTGCCGGGGCCCTCGCCGGTGCCCTTCGCGCACCCCGGGAGCACGGCCGCGGCGGCGACCGCGAGACCGCCGGTGAGCATCGCCCGGCGATGCGGCTGTCGGCTTGAGTCCATCGGTGGTTCCCCTCGGCATCGCTGGCACGCACGCGCGCGGCGGTACGTGGGTCGTGCCGCCGCGGTGGTGGCGATTGTCCACCGTCGCGCGGGCGGCCCCGCGGGAGGCGCGGAAGGATCTCCGGCTCATTTACCACCGACGGCCCAAAGCGCGGACCGGGGCGTGAGAGCACCCGGAGTATCCGGGAGGATTCACCGTTTAGCGGGGCCACTGCTCGGAAAGGCCACCAGCCGGACACAGTCCCGCTGCGCAGAGCAGGGAGGAGACGGGCATGAGGCCCGCAACGAGGAAGACAGTGAGGTCCGTGATCGCCGGCGCGGTCGTGGGAGCGGCGGTCCTGCTGCCGGCGGCCGCGGCGCAGGGCGAGCCCCGGGCGCGGATCCCCATCTGCCCGCCGGTCGTCGGCCTGTGCACGTGGACGGAGCCCAACGCCGAGGGCACGACGAGAATGTTCCAGCGCCCCGCGCCGGGCCTCGACCCGCCGGTCCGCAGCGCGAAGAACCACACCGGGCAGGCCTGGTGCCTCTACCCGCGGCCGTCGTACCGCGGCCGGCCGTTCGTCCTCCGCTCCGGCTCGTACACCCCGGGCCTCGGCCTCACGGCCCGCTCCGCGCGCCCCTGCTGAGCCGCCTGGCCGCTTGTCCGCCTGGCCGCTTCTCCCCGGCGGCGAGACCCTGCTGCCGAGCCCCGGCTGCCGAGCCCCTGCTGCGCCGGCTGCTACGCGGGGATCACCTCGGCGGCGTTTCCGCCGAGGACCGCCGCCACCTGTTCCTCCGGGAGCCCGGAGTGCCGGATGTAGTCGGTGGCGGCCAGGAAGGCGGGGCCGGTCTGGTAGGGGAAGTCGGTGCCGAGGAGGAGGCGGTCGGCGCCCAGCGACTCCGCGGCCGCCCACAGCGCCGGGACGTGTCCGTGCCCGACGGTGTCGTACCACATGCGGCGCGCCGCGGCGCCGGGCTTCTCGGGGATGTCCGGGGCCTCCCGGACGTACAGGTGGTCGGCCCTGCTCAGGACCATGGGCAGGGCCCCGCCCAGGTGCGAGATCACGATCTTCATGCGCCGCAGCCGGGTCGGAACTCCCGCCAGGATCAGGTGCATCGCCGCGACCGTGTCCTCGACCGGGGCTCCGATCATCCAGGTCAGGCGGTGACCGGCGATGAGGGGCGATTCCGCGCCGGTGCCGGCCGGGTGGACGTACAGCACGCTGCCGCGCCGGTCGAGTTCGGCGAAGACCGGCTCGAAGGCCGGGTCCGCGACGGAGCGGCCCAGCACGGAGGTCGTCGTGCACGCGCCCGCCATGCCCAGGTCGTCCAGCGCGCGTTCCAGTTCCTCCAGCGCGGCGTCGGTGTGCGGGAACGGCAGCGCCGCGAAGGCGCGGAAGCGGTCCGGCCAGCGCCGTACCACGTCCGCGTACAGGTCGTTGGCCGTGCGGGCGGCGCGCACGGCGTGCGCACGGTCGGTGAAGTGCGGCGACTGCGGGGTCACCGACAGCACCTGCTGTGTGATGCCCGCCTCGTCCATCAGCGCGAACCGTGCCTCGATGTCCGCGTCCGAGGTGCCGGCGCCGAGCCCTCGCTGCGTGCCGGTGTCGGTCTTGCCGTACTCCTGCAGCAGGTCGAGGTAGCCGTCCGTCCAGAGGTGAGCGTGAACGTCGATCGCCATGGCAGCGGCCCCTCGTGAGACGCGTGAAAGCGTGTGACGCCGGAAGCCCATCGGGGCGGCAGCGGTTCGCTCAGCTGTCCCCGGGCTTCGTCCACACGGCGGGCCCGCCGCCGCGCCAGTCGATCAGGTCCGGGTCTTCGAGCTGCATGTCGTCCGGTGTGACCCCGGCCCGCCGCAGGAACTCGATCACGTCCACGACGCCGTACGCCACCCCCAGGTTCTCCGCGCCGACCGTCACCCGCCGGCCGCCCGAGGCCGACGGCGGGTGCACGACGACGCGCGCGAGTCCGGACATGCCTCCAGCCTGCGCCACGACGCCGCGGGATGCATCCGGGGGACGTGGGGGACGCGGGACACGGGGCGCCTGCGCAATAAACAGATGCGCCGCGTCCGTGGCCGCGGTTACCGTGGCGGCATGTCTACGCCCCGGATTTCTTAGCTGAGGACCCGCTTCCGCGCCAGAAGTGTGTCCTTCAGTCCTTTCGGAGCGTTACCCCATGATTACCGTTCGCGATGCCGAGCTGCGCGCAGGCGCGCGCCTCCTGCTGTCCGGCGTGTCCTTCACCGTCTCCCCCGGCGACCGGATCGGCCTCGTCGGCCGCAACGGCGCCGGCAAGACCACGCTGATGACCGCGCTCGCGGGCCGGGCCGAGCCCGCCGCCGGCACCGTCACCGCCACCGGCCCCGTCGGATTCCTCGCCCAGGACTCCCGCGCCGCCGATCCCTCCGTGACCGTCACCGAGCGCATCCTCTCCGCCCGCGGCCTGGACCGGGCCCTGCGGCACCTGCGCAAGGCCGAAGCCGCGATGTCCGGCGCCTCCGGGCCCGCCGCCCTGGAGCGGGCGATGAACGCCTACGCCCGCGCGGAAGCGGCCTTCCAGGCCGGCGGGGGCTACGCGGCGGAGGCGGAGGCCGCCCGCGTGGCGGCCGGGGTCGGCCTGCCCGACCGGGTCGTGCACCAGCCCGTCGGCACGCTCTCCGGCGGACAGCGGCGCCGGGTGGAGCTGGCCCGCATCCTGTTCGCCGGCCACGGCGGCACGCTGCTGCTCGACGAGCCGACCAACCACCTCGACGCCGACTCCCTCACCTGGCTGCGCGCCTTCCTCCGGGCGCACACCGGCGGACTGGTCGTCATCAGCCACGACACGGGCCTCCTCGCCGACGTCGTCAACCGCGTCTTCCACCTCGACGCCACGCGCGCGACGATCGACATCCACAACACCGGCTGGACCGCGTACCTGGCCCAGCGGGAGACGGACGAGCGGCGCCGTGCCCGCGAGCGCGCCGGTGCCGAACGCAAGGCGGCCGCCCTGCACGCCCAGGCGGACAAGATGAAGGCCCGCTCGGCGACGGCCGTCACGGCCCGGAGCATGGCACGCCGGGCCGACCGCCTCCTCTCCGGGCTCGAACCGGTCCGCCGGGCCGAGAAGACCGCGAAGATCCGGCTGCCCGAGCCCGCCCCGTGCGGGCGGATGCCGCTCGGTGCGGTCAGCCTGGCCAAGTCCTACGGCGGCCACCCGGTCCTCGCCGGCGTGGACCTCGCCGTGGACCGGGGCAGCCGCCTGGTGGTCCTCGGCCTCAACGGCGCGGGCAAGACCACGCTGCTGCGCCTCCTCGCGGGCCGGGAGCGTCCCGACGCCGGCCGGGTCGTGCACGGACACGGCCTGCGGCTGGGCTACTTCGCCCAGGAGCACGACACCCTGGACGGTGCGCGGACGGTGCGGGAGAACCTCGCCGCGGCCGCGCCGCACCTGACGGACGGCGAGGCCCGGCACGTCCTGGGCTCGTTCCTGTTCCCGGGGGCCGACGCCGACAAGCCGGCGGGCGTCCTCTCGGGCGGCGAGAAGACCCGGCTGGCGCTGGCCGGTCTGGTGCACTCGGGCGCGAACGTCCTGCTGCTGGACGAGCCGACGAACAACCTCGACCCCGCCTCCCGCGGCGAGGTCCTCGCGGCCGTCGGCTCCTACCCCGGCGCGATCGTGATGGTCACCCACGACGAGGGCGCCGTCGACGCCCTGCGCCCCGACCGCGTCCTGCTGCTGCCGGACGCGGACGAGGACCTGTGGAACGAGGAGTACCGGACCCTGGTGACCCTCGCCTGACCACCGGCCGCAGGCCGCGCCCGGCGAACGGCCGGAGCCGGGCGCGGCGGGCGGCTTGAGCCGGGCGCGGAGGGCGGCCGGGCCGCCGTCCGCCGCGCCGCGCCGGTGCGGCAAGATCGTCCGGGCCGGGCACCGGACGGGCCGGCCGGAAGGGGGAGCGGTGGAGCTGCGTCAGCTGCGCTATTTCGTGACCGTCGCGGAAGAGCTGCACTTCGGGCGGGCGGCCGAGCGGCTGGTGATCGGCCAGCCGGCCGTCAGCCAGCAGATCCGGCGGCTGGAACGGGAGCTGAAGACCGAGCTGTTCGACCGCTCTCCCCGGCTGGTCCGGCTCACGGCCGCCGGGCAGGCCTTCCTGCCCGCGGCCCGTGCCGTGCTGGCGGCGGAGGACGCCGCCCGGGCGGTGGCCGCGGAGCTGTCCGGCAGCGGTGCCGGCGTCTTCCGGCTGGGCACGATCACCGGCCTCGGCGAGCGGCTCGACCGGATCCTGGACGCCTTCGAGGAGCACGCGCCGGGCGTACGCGTGGAGCTGGTGGGGCTGCCGGTACGGGAGCGGCTCGCGCGGCTCGCCGACGGCAGGCTCGACGCCGCCTTCGTCCGCGGCGCCGCCCCGCCTCCCCCGGCCCCCGGCACGGCGGCCCGGGACGGCGCCGAGGTACGTCGCCGCGTGGTCTGGCAGGACGAGCTGATGGCCGCGATCCCCGCCCGGCACCCGCTCGCCGGGCGACCGGCGGTGAGCCTCGCCGAGCTCGCGGGGCTGCCGCTGCGCCTGACCGAGCGCCGGAACCACCCGACGCTGGTCGACCTCGTCCTGGACGGCTGCCGGGAGGCGGGGTTCGAGCCCGTGCCGGGCCCGGCGTGCAGCTCCCTCCAGGACACCCTCGCGGCGATCGGCTCGGGAACGCCGATGTGGACGGTCGTCTACGCCGGCAACGCCCGGCGGATGACGCTGCCGAGGGTCGCCTTCGTCCCCTTCGCCGCGCCCGGTCTCCGGCTGCCCGTCGAACTGGCCGTCCGCAGCGGCGCCTCCTCCGCGCTGCTCGCCGTACTCCACGACGCCGTGACCGACGCTCGCCCTCCCGTCTCCCGTCCGACCGGCTGCGATCAGCAATCGTGATCGCTGCGAGAGCGATCCGGGTCTGGGTGGCGACGGGCCCCGCGCGGTGAACTTGTGCACGGCAGCGAGAACCGCCGGAACCGCCGGCGGAGGCCCTGGGGCCGCACTGCCTCCACCGTCCGGATCCGGCCGCACTGCCCGGAACCGGACCCACTGTGAAGGAGCACCGTCATGCCCGTCGTCACCATTCAGCAGGGTCCCCGTGACATCGAGCTCAAGCGTGACCTGGTGGCCCGGGTCACCGACGCCTTCGTGGACTCCCTGCAGATCCCGGCCGAGGCCGTGCAGGTGTGGATCCACGAGGTGCCGGCCGACAGCTGGGGCGTTGCGGGCAAGCTGACCGCCGACAAGTAGCGGGCCCGGCCGGCCGGGAACGGGGGACCCGGCCGCTGCCACCGCAGGAACGGCGGACGCCGTGGCGACGGCAGGGCCCGGCGCGCAGGCCATCTCCGGCCCGTAGGAGCGCACTTGGCCGAGGGCAGCCGTTGACGGTGCTCTTACAGTGCTGTGCATGAGGGAAGCCCAGTTATCCGCCGGCACGGTCGAGTACGACGTGGTGGGATCGGGCCCGCCGGTCGTCCTGCTGCACGGGCTGCTGATGGACCACACGCTGTGGGACCGCGTGCTTCCCTTGCTTCCGGAGGGGTTCACGTACGTGCGGCCGGTCCTGCCGCTCGGTGCCCACCGCCGGCCGATGCGGGCGGGCGCCGATCTCACGCTGCCCGGGCAGGTCCGTCTGGTCGCCGGCTTCCTCGACGCGCTCGGGCTCGACGACGTCACCCTGGTGCACACGGACTGGGGCGGGGCGCTGTTGCTCACCGCCCACGGGCTGGACCGGCGCGTGGCACGGCAGGTGATCCTGCCGTGCGAGGCGTTCGGCAACTTCATGCCCGGCCTGCCCGGCACGGTGCTGTCCCTCGCCGCCCGCGTTCCCGGCGGGCTCCGGCTCGGGGCCCGCCTGCTGTGCGTGGCCCGGCTGCGCCGGCTGCCCGTCCTGCTCGGGCAGATGGCCCGGCGGCCGCTGCCGGACGAGCTCGTCCGCCGCTGGACCGAGCCGCTCCTGCACGACGCCGCCGTCCGGCGCGACCTGATCGCCTACTGCCGCGGGCCGTTCGACAAGCAGACGCTCATCCGTGACACCGGGGCACTGCGCCGGTTCTCCGGGGACGCGCTCGTGCTGTGGTCCCCCGCCAACCGCGTCATGCCGCCCGAGCACGGCCGCCGCCTGGCGGCGCTGCTGCCTGCGGGCCGGTACGCCGAGGTACCGGGCGCGTACGTGCTGTCCATGCTGGACGAACCGGAGAGCGTGGCCCGGGAGATCGGCGCGTTCCTCACCTCGCCCCCGGCCCCGTAGCGGCGGACGGCGGACGGCCACGGACCTGGTGCCGCCCGCCCACCGCGGCGGCCCATGCCGCCGGGCTCAAGAGGTCCGCGCGGCCTCCCGCCACTGCGGGGCGAGCACCGACCAGATCTCCTCGTCGTGCCGCTTCCCCCGGTACAGGAAGCTCTCCCGCAGGACGCCGTCCCTCGTCATGCCGAGACGCCGGGCGACCGCCTTGCTGGGCTCGTTCTCCGCGGAGACCCACCACTCCACGCGGTGGATGCCCCGCTCCTCGACGGCCCAGTCGATGATCACGCGCACGGCGCGGGTCACCAGCCCCTTGCCGACCGCCGACGGCTCCAGCCAGCAGCCCGCCTCGGCGTTGCCCTGCTCGGTATCCATCGTGCGCAGGCAGACCGCGCCGACCAGGGTGCCGTCCGCCCAGATGCCGCAGAGCCGCCCGGTGTCGGCGGCCGCCTTCTCCGCGTACGTCTGCAGGAACGCCCGGCTCGACTCCAGGTCCGTGACGACGTCGGGCAGTCCGTTGTACTGCCCGATGAACTCCCGCCCCCGGTCCACGTGGTCCAGGAACTCCCGGGCCTGCCAGGGCTCCAGCGGGCGCAGCTCCGCGCCGTCGTCACCCAGGGATATCGCGTACATCTCGGCCCTCCACGGTCGTATCACGGTCAACCGGCGCCAACGGTGCGCCTCCGGGAAGGATCTCACCACGTCTCACCGCATCTCCCCACGGATGATCCGGAGGGGAGGGACGGCCGGGTCAGGCCGCGGCTGCCGGGAGCGCGAACCGCACACCGGTCAGCCGTTCCGACAGCTCCCACAGGCGCCGCGCGGTCTCCTCGTCGGCCGCCGCGGGCGCGAGCGGCACCCGGGTCCCGTTCCTGGCCGGCATGGGCGCCGACATGCGCACCGAGCCGGCGGCCCGCTCCGCCGGTGAGCGGCCCTCCGTAGCGCTGCGGCACACCGTGGGCGTCCCCATCGCCACGTGCGCCAGCCACTCTGACAGGGCACTGCGCGTGGTGCAGCTGATCCTGCGCACCCCGCCCTGCACGCCCGCTTCCTGGAACGCCAGGCGCAGTGGCGCGACGACCTGGCGGCGGAACTGGCGCACCGCCTGGGATACGACCCCGGCACCGACCTCTATCCGCGGCTGGCCGCCGGGATGGCCCCGTCCTCGTTCGACGCCGTGCTGCACCGGTGGAGTGGCAGCGACGGGGCCGAGGTCCCCGGCGCGCTGATCGACCGTGCCTTCGCCGTCATCGCCCCGGCGCTGGACGCTGTCTGACACCGGCCCGCCCCCGGGTCCGTAGGCGGGTCCGCGTCGTCCCCGTCGATCCGTGACGATCTGCATCGATTCGTGTCGATTCGTGTCGCAGGGGCCGGACGGCGGGGGCGGGCGGTAAGCAAGGGACATGCGCATCCAGTTCCCGCCGGCAGGGTCCCGCCTCTCCCGCCCCCGGCGTGCACTGCTTGCCGCGCCCCTGGGCCTGATCGCCGTGATCATGGTGGTCGACCTGTCGACCGGCCCGGACATCCACCTCGGCCCGCTCCTCGTCGCCGCGCCGGCGCTCACCGCGACGTTCGGCAGCGCACGGCTGACCGCGGCGGTCGGCGTCGTGACCCTCGCCGCCCAGGTCCTGCTGGGTGTCCTCTTCGGCCGCATGCAGACGGCGGACCAGCAGACACAGACAGCAGCCCTGTTCCTGGCCATCGCCTTCCTCGTCGCGTTCCGCGCCGTCCACGAACGGCACGGTCAGGCGCTCGACCGCGCCCGCTGGGTGGCCGACGTGGCCCAGAAGGTCCTGCTCAAGCCCCTCCCGGCACAGATCGGCCCGCTGGAGCTGGCCTCGGCCTACGTGGCGGCCGAGGCCGAGGCGCAGATCGGCGGCGACCTGTACGCGGCGGTCCGCGCCCGGAACGCCACCCGGCTGCTGATCGGCGACTCCCGCGGCAAGGGCTTCGCC
Source organism: Streptomyces sp. URMC 127 (assembly GCF_051386535.1). Taxonomy (NCBI): domain Bacteria; kingdom Bacillati; phylum Actinomycetota; class Actinomycetes; order Kitasatosporales; family Streptomycetaceae; genus Streptomyces; species Streptomyces sp. URMC 127. The sequence continues at coordinate 578 of NZ_JBPQTW010000172.1, read as the reverse complement.
GCCGTCGGGGACGCCGCCCTGCTCCTCGGCGCCTTCCGCGCCGCCGCGCACCGCTTCCCCCCGCTCCCCCGGCTGGTCGCGCACCTGCACAACACCGTGTACTGGGACACCGAGGAGCCGTCCGACGACCTCGCCGCCGGGGAAGGCTTCGTCACGGCGGCCGTACTGGAGATCCCCGACGACCAGCCCCTCGTCCACGTCGTCGACTGCGGCCACCCGCCCCCGCTGCTGCTGCGCGGCAACGAGGTCACTCCCCTGCAGACCCCCGACCCCTACCTGCCCCTGGGCCTGGGAACGGCCACGACAGAGGCCGACTACGAGGCCGTGACCTTCGGCTTCCCCGACGGCGCCCTGCTCCTGCTCTACACCGACGGCGCCGTCGAGGCCCGCAACGCCCACGGCGACTTCTACCCGCTCACCGAGCGGCTGGCCGCGTGGGGCGAGCGGGATCCCCGGCGCCTGGTGCGGCGCCTCCACGAGGACCTGCTCGCCCATGCGGGCGGCTCCCTGGGCGACGACATCGCGCTCATCGCCATCAGGCGCAGACAGTGAAGGGGGGGGGGGGGGGGGGGGGGGGG
>NZ_JBPQTW010000171.1:0-15281 GCF_051386535.1 Streptomyces sp. URMC 127 | reverse complement strand
GGCCTCGTCCGGCGTGCCGAGGCCGGTGAGGATGCGCTGGACGGCGGCGGGCGTGTCGGCGCCCTCGGAGGCCCTGCGGCGCTCGATCTCCGTCCGCAGCCGGGAGACCAGCCGCATGCGGTCCGCGGAGGTCAGCTCCGCCTGCCGCTGGGCGATGTCACCGACCCGGCTCAGATAGTCGTACACCAGCTGATCGCTCTCGATCCCCACCGAAACCCCTAAGACCGCCTAGGGCCGCCCGCCTGAGACCACCGGCCGCTTTCCCCCCGAAGGTACCGGTTCTGCACGGCCGTGACAGGGGGAACGGGGCGGGGAACGGTGCCGCGCGGGCAGTGCGCGGGGTCTCAGCGCACGGCTACGACGTCGAGCGCGATCCGCAGCCGACGGCCCGTCATTCCCTTGGCGTGAGTGACCCCGAAGGCGTAGCGGTCGACGACGGCAGAGGCCCGTACGCTCAGCCGCGGACCGTCCGCGGAGACCTCCGTGAGGGTGAGCACCGCCGGCCGGGTGACGCCGCGCACGGTCAGCTCGCCGTGCAGGACCGCTTCGCCGCGCGGAACCGCCTCGCCGTCCGGGCGCCGGACGTCGCCGCCCCGGAAGCGGATCTCGGGGTGGAGCGCCGAGTCCAGATAGTCGGCCGAACGGACGTGCCGGTCGCGCTGCGCGTGCCCGCTGGAGAAGCTGTCGACGGGGATCACGGCCTCCACGCTGGAGGAGGACTCGGGCTCCGCAACCACGATCCGGCCGTGCCCCACGGCGAGGGTCCCCTTGACGGGGAACAGCCCGAAGAACGCCCGCATCCGGAACCGGATCCCGGACGCATCCGGATCGATGCGGTAGACGCCCGGTAACGGCCCGTTCTTTCCACCTGCGCCCTGAGCGGCCATGGGGCAGCCCCCTCCCGATCCCGGCAATGCCGGCGCAACGGCCAACGGCCAACGGTCCCTTCCCGGTACGGTATCGGCCTTCCCCCTCCCCCGACCGCCGAACGCCGCCCTACGAACCCCCTACGGCTCCCTCACGGCAGCGCGGCCTTCTGATCCAGCCACGTTCTTGCTCCGGGAGGCGGATCGAGGGTGGGGGCTGAGTTCCGTGGGCTGGGTGCGGGGCAGGGCCCATCCCCCCACCTCCCCGAAGGTGAGGCGGTCGTAGACGAAGGTCGGGCGTTGCTAGACCAAAGGTGGACGCCCGGTCATCCTTTGCTTTTCTAGCGTCGAGGCATGACGTTCGACACTCAGGACGGGGCCCACAGCCCGCCGCCGCCAAGCTCCCCGGCCCCACGCATCCCGCGCCCCGCGAGCGTGCGTTCCGGGGAGCGGGCCCTTGCGCCCGATCTGGCGCGGGGGATCATGCTGCTGTTCATCGTGCTGTCGAACACGGCGTTTCACCTGTGGCGGTCCGAGTACGGGCCCTCCGGATGGCAGCCCGTGACCGGCGGACGGCTCGACCACGCGGTTCAGTTCGCGATGATCACGGCGCTCGACCTGCGCGTCTACCCGCTCTTCGCCTTCCTCTTCGGCTACGGCATGATGCAGCTCTTCCTGCGCCTGACCGCGACCGGGGCCGAACCGCGCGGCGCCGTCAGGATCCTCCGCCGGCGCAGCCTCCTCCTGATAGTCATCGGGCTCGCCCACTCCGCCCTCCTCATGGCGGGCGACATCGTCGGCTACTACGGCGTACTGAGCCTCGTCCTCGGCATGATCTTCCTCCGGCGCAGCGACCGCGCTCTGAAGTGGTGGATCGCGATCGGCGCCGCGCAACTGGTGCTGGTGTCGGCGCAGCCGGTCGTCTCGGCGCTGCTCCGAGGGGAGCTGGGCTCGCTGGGGGACGCGGGGGCGGACCCCGGGTCCGCGGCCTACGGAGCGGGTGAGGGGAGCTGGCTCGCCGCGGCCGGGACCCGGCTGGCGACCGGCCTCTTCGTCACCTTCACCGCGGCCCCCTTCTCCCTCATAGGCGGCGGCTACGTCATCTTCCTGCTCGGCTTCTGGGCCGCGCGCCGCCGCATCCTGGAGGAGCCCGCCCGCCACCTGCCGCTGCTGCGCCGCACGGCGGTCCTCGGTATCGCGGTCGGCTGGCTCGGTGCGCTGCCCGCGGCGCTCGCCCACATCGGGGCGCTCTCCGTGCCGGAGGACGCGCAGAGCGAGACCGGCGCGTTGACGGTGCTCCGGGAGGTCACGGGGTACGGGGCCGGGCTCGGGTATGTCGCCGTGGTGGCGCTGTTCGTGCACTGGTGGAGCGGGCGCGCAGAGCGAGCCCGTACGAAGGCGGTGATGGCCGTGACGGCCGTGACGGCCGTATCCGCCGTGGGCAAGCGGTCCTTGTCCTGCTACCTCGCCCACTCGCTGCTCTTCGCCCCGCTGCTCGCCGCGTGGGGCCTGGGGCTGGGCGCGCATCTCACCAGCGCCACGATGGCCCTGTTCGCGGTAGGCGTGTGGCTGGTGACGGTCGCCGGGTCGTACGCGCTCGAACGGCGGGGACGGCGAGGGCCGGTGGAGGCGGTGCTGCGGCGGCTGATGTACCGGTGAGGCCGCCGGCGCCGGAGGCAGAGCCGACACCCGCGCGCCGGCGCCGATGCCCGGCGCCTGCGCAAAAGGCCCCCGGCAGCAGTCCCTGACGGGGCCGCCACCAGGGGCCGGGCGAACGCAGAAGTGAGCGCTAGCGCCCTTACTTCACGCCGAGCATCTGCTCGATCGGGTCCAGGAAGAAGTAGACGAGGAAGCAGAGTCCGACCACGTTCAGCAGCCAGGGGATCTCGCGACCGCGCCGGTCGGCGATCCGCAGCAGGATGAAGGCGAGGACACCGATGCCGATGCCGTTGGTGATCGAGTACGTGAAGGGCATCGCGATGATCGTCAGGAACGCCGGCACCGCGATGGTGAAGTCGCTCCAGTCGATCTCCTTGACGTTCGCCGCCATGATCAGGAAGCCCACGACGAGCAGGGCGGGCGTGGCGGCCTGGGAGGGGACGACCGTGGCCAGCGGGGTGAAGACCAGGGTCAGGAGGAAGAGGCCGCCGGTCATCAGATTGGCGAGGCCCGTACGGGCACCCTCGCCGACGCCGGCCGTGGATTCCACGAAGCAGGTGTTGGCGGAGGCCGAGCCGAGGCCGCCGCCGGCGACCGCGATGCCGTCGACCATGAGGATCTTGCCCATGTTGGGCAGCTGGCCGTTCTCGTCGGTGAGCCCGGCCTCCTCGCCGACGCCGATGATCGTGCCCATCGCGTCGAAGAAGCCCGACAGCAGCACGGTGAAGACGAACAGGCAGCCGGTCAGCAGGCCGACCTCACGGAAGCCGCCGAAGAGACTGATGTGGCCGATGAGGCCGAAGTCGGGGGCGCCCACGATCTGGTCCGGGACCTGGGGGACGGACAGGCCCCAGCTGGTGCCCGGGATCTTGGCAAGGGAGTTGATCACGATCGCCACGAACGTCATCACGACGATGCCGATGAGGATCGCGCCGCGCGTCTTGCGGACGACCAGGATGAAGGTGAGCGCGAGGCCGATGACGAAGACCAGCACCGGCCAGCCGTGGAGCTGGCCGCCCTGACCGAGGCCCAGCGGGACGGTGGTGTGCGCGGCGTCCGGGTTGCGGGTGACGAAGCCGGAGTCGACGAGGCCGATCAGCGAGATGAAGAGACCGATGCCGATCGCGATGGCGCGCCGCAGCCCGGCCGGGATGGCGTCCATGACGCGCTGCCGCAGGCCGGAGGCGACCAGCACCATCAGCACGAGGCCGGCCAGCACCACCATGCCCATCGCGTCGGGCCAGCTCATCTTGGGCGCGAGCTGGAGCGAGACGACGGCGTTGATGCCGAGGCCGGCGGCGCATGCGATCGGCACGTTGCCGATGACGCCCATGAGGACGGTGCTGAGGCCGGCCATCAGGGCGGTGGCGGTGACCAGCTGGCCGTTGTCCAGCTGGTGGCCGAACTTGTCCTGGCCGGCGCCGAGGATGATCGGGTTCAGCACGACGATGTAGGCCATCGCAAAGAAGGTGGCCAGACCGCCCCGGAGCTCCCGGGAGACGGACGAGCCCCGCTCGGTGATCCGGAAGTACCGGTCGAGGGCGCCCTTGGGCGAGGACGGGGGCGGGGACGGCTGCTGGGAGTCGACCGGGGAAGTGGCCGAGGTGGGCATACGGAACCTCAGTCGGATGGGCCTGCGGGGGAACGCAGGCGGCGGGGACACGCGGGTGGAGCGAATGTGGATCATGAACCGGCCGTGAGCTGTATGATCAAACAAAACCAGCCGGTCATATTCCGTTCGATTCAGTATGAATAAACAAGCCCGGGATTGCTATCTCCGCGCGTAGACCCTTATGCGGCAAGGGCTCCGCCCGGCGTCCCCGGCTCCGTCACCGCCTCGCGCCGGGCTGCGGATCTCCACGCACTAGGCTTGCGTGCATGACGAAGTGGACACCCAGGCACGAAGCGCCGGAGCCTCTGGAGGGCAACGTCGTCGCCACGATCACCGGCGGCACGGTCATCTGGTTCGTCCTCTTCCTCGCCCAGCTGCCCTTCTACGGCTGGTTCGACGACCACGGGCACCTGTGGTGGCTGTGGACGTGCCTGGCCGGCGGCGGGCTGGGCCTGATCGGCGTCTGGTACGTACGCAAGCGCGACGCGGCGATCCGCCGCGCGGCGGCGGAGTCGGCGCCGTCGCCCCGCTAGGCGGGGCGCCGCCCGGCTTCCGCCGCAACGGCGAGTCACCACCGACAGCCTGTCCGGCGGTGCCGAACCGCCCCGAGGCCGCCACCGTCGCGCCCCCGGTACGGCACCGCCGGATACCCCCGTAGGGGCTGAGCGCCGTCGCGGCGGAGGGATGTGTGCGCGGCACCCGTCCAGGGGGCGCGGGACCGACGCGCTCTGGTACGGCGTCGCCGGTCAAGGGCCGCGGGGGCTGAGCGCCGCTGCGGCGAGCGTTGGGTTCGAGTACCGCGTTCGGGGCGCGGGCGTCGTGGCTGGTGGGCGTTGTTCGGAAGGCACAGCGCCGAGCGTCCCCGTACCGTCGGACTCATGAGCGATCCGGCGCAGACCGCGACCGAGGAACAGCTTCCCGCGCCGCACCCGGGCCTCAGCGCGTCCGAGGTTGCCGAGCGGGTGGCACGGGGCGAGGTCAACGACGTGCCCGTGCGCTCCTCGCGCTCCACCGCGGACATCGTGCGGGCCAACGTCTTCACCCGGTTCAACGCCATCATCGGCGTCCTCTTCTTGATCATCCTCGTCGTGGGCCCCATCCAGGACGGGCTCTTCGGCTTCGTGATCGTCGCCAACACGGCGATCGGCATCGTCCAGGAGCTGCGGGCCAAGAAGACCCTCGACTCGCTCGCCGTCATCGGCGAGGCCAGACCGACCGTCCGCCGCGACGGCGCGTCCTGCGCGATCCCCACCTCCGGGATCGTCCTCGACGACGTGATCGAGCTCGGGCCGGGTGACAAGTGCGTCGTGGACGGGCGCGTCCTGGAGGCGGACGGGCTGGAGATCGACGAGTCGCTGCTGACGGGCGAGGCCGACCCCGTGCTGAAGCGGCCCGGGGACGCCGTGATGTCCGGGTCGTTCGTCGTGGCCGGTGGCGGCGCGTTCGCCGCCACCAAGGTCGGGCGGGAGGCGTACGCGGCCCAGCTCGCGGAGGAGGCGTCGCGGTTCACGCTCGTCCACTCGGAGCTGCGGACGGGCATCAGCCGGATCCTCAAGTACGTGACGTGGATGATGATCCCGACCGCGATCGGGCTGATCGTCAGCCAGTGGATCGTCCAGGACCACGAGTGGCGGGAGGCCGTCCGGCGGATGGTCGCGGGGATCGTGCCGATGGTCCCCGAGGGCCTGGTGCTGCTGACCTCGGTGGCCTTCGCCATCGGCGTCATCCGGCTCGGCCGCAGGCAGTGTCTCGTCCAGGAGCTGCCCGCGATCGAGGGGCTCGCCCGCGTCGACGTCGTCTGCCTGGACAAGACGGGCACGCTCACCGAGGGCGGCATGGACGTCAGCGAACTGCGGCTGCTCGACGGCGCGGAAGGCGCCGCCGAGGGCGCAACGGCGGGCGGTGCGCCGGAAGCCGCGCCAGACGCCGCGCCGGGCCCAGCCGAAGACCGTGAAGCGTACGTACGCCACGTGCTCGGCGCGCTCGGCAAGGCCGACCCCCGCCCCAACGCCAGCCTCCAGGCGATCATCGACGCCTACTCCTCGCCGGACGGCCCGCACTGGCAGTGCACCGACTCCCTCCCCTTCTCCTCCGCCCGCAAGTACAGCGGCGCCGCCCTGCGCTCCCCGGGCGGCGAGAGCTCCACCTGGCTGCTCGGCGCGCCTGACGTGCTGCTGCCCGCGGACGACCCCGCCCTCGCGCACGTCGAGGAGCTCAACGCCCGGGGGCTGCGGGTGCTGCTGCTCGCACGCGCCACGCGCGGCCTGGACGATCCGGGCGTCACCGACGGCGTACGGCCCACCGGACTGGTCGTCCTGGAGCAGCGGCTGCGCCCGGACGCGGGCGCCACCCTGCGCTACTTCGCCGAGCAGGACGTCTCCGCGAAGGTCATCTCGGGCGACAACGCCGTCTCCGTCGGCGCCGTGGCCGCCAAGCTGGGGCTGACCGGCGCTCAGGGGCCGGTCGACGCGCGGCGGCTGCCGGCGGAGCGGGAGGCGATGGGGCGCGCGCTGGACGAGGGCGCGGTCTTCGGGCGGGTCACCCCGCAGCAGAAGCGGGACATGGTCGGTGCGCTGCAGCATCGCGGGCACACCGTCGCCATGACCGGCGACGGCGTCAACGACGTCCTCGCGCTGAAGGACGCCGACATCGGCGTCTCGATGGGCTCGGGCTCCGAGGCGACCCGGGCCGTCGCCCAGATCGTGCTGCTGAACAACAGCTTCGCCACGCTGCCGTCGGTGGTGGCGGAGGGCCGCCGCGTCATCGGCAACATCACGCGCGTGGCGACGCTGTTCCTGACCAAGACGGTCTACTCGGTGCTGCTCGCGATCCTCGTGGTCTGCTTCCAGGTGCCGTACCCGTTCCTGCCGCGCCACCTGACGCTGCTCTCCACGCTCACCATCGGCGTGCCCGCCTTCTTCCTGGCCCTCGCGCCGAACAAGGAACGCGCGAAACCGCACTTCGTGCGCCGGGTGATGCGGTACGCGATCCCGGCGGGGGTCATCGCGGGGGCCGCCACGTTCGCCGCGTACCTGCTGGCGCGGCACTACTACGCGGGCCCGGGCGCGCTCGACGCGGAGACCAGCGCGGCGACGCTGACGCTCTTCCTGATCTCCCTGTGGGTCCTCGCGATCATCGCGCGGCCGTACACGTGGTGGCGGATCGGTCTGGTGCTGGCGATGGGCGCGGGCTTCCTCGTCGTGCTCGGCACGCCCTGGCTGCAGCACTTCTTCGCGCTGAAGCTGGTGGGCGCGACGATGCCCTGGGCCGCCGTCGCCGTGGCGGCGGTGGCGTGCGCGGCGCTGGAGCTGGCCTGGCGCTGGGTGGGCCGGCGCTTCCCGGCGTAGAGGCGGCGGTAGAAGCGGCGCAGCCAGCAGCCCGTACGCGATGAGGGCATACGGGCGGCCGCTTACGCGCTGGCCTTCTCGTCCTCCAGCATTTCCCGGATCTGCTCCCGCAGCGCCGGGCTGTCCTGGTGCTTGTGCACGGAGACGGCGTGCTCGGTGGCGGCGCGGACGACCTCGTCCTCCTCGCCGGTGATGGTCAGCGTGCAGTCCGTCTCGCTGGGCCAGTGGCGGCAGTCGGCGACTTTCCTGGTCATGACGGCCTCCCGGGTTCGTTCGCTGGGCCGCACTTCCAGGGTAGGCCGGGCGGGGCGCGGCCCTACGCCGCGGCGGTCTCCGCGTCGACCATCTTCTCCATTGGGTCCGCGGCCAGCCCGCCGGCGATCAGCATCGCGCCGACGATCGCCACGCCGAGGATCACGTTCCCCAGCCACACCATCGTGTCGACGGGCAGGGTGTACGCGCCCACGACCCGCGCGACGCACTCGGCCAGCAGCGCGGTGCCCCACACGAGGGAGAACGTCCGCTCGGAGCGCCGGAACCGCGCCTCGCGGACCGACAGCCGGTCCCACGCGGCCAGCCGCGCGGGGTCGCCCTTGACGACCCACGGCTTGAGGCCGGTCGTCATCAGCGGCCGCTGCCCGACGAACGCGGAGACGATCACCGCGAGACCGATGGTGCTGCTCACGGCGCTGTCCTTGGCCAGCATCAGGCGGGCGTCGCCGCTGACGCCGCTGAGCACCAGCCCCACGAGGTTGACGACGAGGATCAGCGCGGCGAGCCCGTTGACCCGGCGGTCCTTGGCCAGGCCCCAGACGGTCCGGGCGGCGGGCAGCGCACTGCTCCAGCCCAGGGCCGCGACCGTGCTCATGCCGAACCCCTTGCTGAGCGCGTAGTACGCGGCCATCGGCAGGACGGCGTCCACGACGAGCGGCGCGAAGCTGTCCCAGAGGGCGCGCCCGCGCGGGACGGCGGGAGCGGCGGGGACGGCCGACGCAGCCGGCGCGGCCGGAACGGCGGTGGCCGGGGCCCCGTAGGCGGCCGGCTGCGCGGTCTGCATGGTCTGCATGGTCTGCGCGTTCTGCGAGATGTACGTCGTCTGCGGCGTCTGCCCGGTGATAGCCGTGTTGTTCATGATCGGGGTCCCCCTGAAGGCGGTGATGCGTCCCGTACGCCGTGCGGTTTCCGGTGCTCCCACTCTCGCGGCCGCCCCGGGGCCTCCGGCAGTGCCGACCATCCACGACCTGGCATGACTTTTGTCAGGCGGGGCCGAACCCCGGCGCGGCGATTCGCCGCAATGATCCGTATGATCCGTTGGTCGTGTGGTTTGCCCCGCGCGTGGGGCGCATGGGCCCGGACGGGTCCTGCTTCCGTTGGTGTGCCGCGTGCCACCGGGCGCCCCGGCCTATCCACTTTATTTAGTTCAAGTAATGAGTTACGCTAACTACATGTCGGACCGGGACCCCCAAGTCGATACCGCCGCAGTGAACTCCCTGCGTTCCGGTGTCATGCGCCTGTCGCGTCGGCTCAAGCACCAGCGGGTCGACGAATCGCTCAGCCCCACGGAGATGTCGGTGCTGGGCACCCTCGCCGGCTGTGGCAGCGCCACCCCCGGCGAGCTCGCCCGCAAGGAGCACGTGCAGCCCCCGTCGATGACCCGCATCGTCGCCCTGCTCGAAGCGAAGGGCCTGGTCCGGCTGGAGCCGCACCCCGAGGACCGCCGCCAGAAGGTGGTCACCCAGACCGAGCGGGCCGAGGCCATGCTCGAAGAGAGCCGCCGCAAGCGGAACGTCTGGCTCACCGAGCTCGTGGGGCGGCTCGACGAGGACGAGTGGGCGACGCTGCGCGCCGCCGCGCCCGTCCTCGAGAAACTCGCGCACCTGTAAGACGCGCCAGGAGGAGGCGAACCCACTTTGAGTACGGGACCCGGAGCAGACTCCGCACCCGCACCGAACAGCCACGACGACGCCGCACGCAGCGCCGCCCTGACCGAGCCCGCACCGGCCGCGCGCCGGGAGACCGGGGCCAAGGGCGGCACCTTCAGCTCCCTCAGAATCCGCAACTACCGCCTCTTCGCCACCGGCCAGGTCGTCTCCAACACCGGCACCTGGATGCAGCGCATCGCCCAGGACTGGCTGGTCCTCAGCCTCACCGGCTCCTCCGCCGCCGTCGGCATCACGACGGCCCTGCAGTTCCTGCCCATGATGCTGCTCGGGCTCTACGGCGGTGTGATCGCCGACCGCTGCCCCAAGCGGCGGCTGCTCGTCCTCACCCAGAGCGCCATGGGCATAACCGGCCTCGCCCTCGCCGTCCTCACCCTCTCCGGGCACGTGCAGGTCTGGCACGTCTACCTGACCGCGTTCGTCCTCGGCCTCGTCACCGTGGTCGACAACCCCGCCCGCCAGGCCTTCGTCGTGGAGATGGTCGGCCCCGCCGACCTGCGCAACGCCGTCAGCCTCAACTCCGCCAACTTCCAGTCCGCCCGGCTGGTCGGCCCCGCCGTGGCGGGTGTGCTGATCACTGCCGTGGGCAGCGGCTGGGCGTTCCTCCTCAACGGCCTGTCCTTCGTCGCGCCCGTCGCCGGGCTGCTGCTGATGCGCACCTCCGAGCTGCACAAGGTCGACCGCGCGCCGCGCGGGAAGGGCCAGCTGCGGGAGGGCCTGCGCTACGTGGCCGGGCGGCCCGACCTCGTCTGGCCGATCGTCCTCGTCGGCTTCATCGGCACCTTCGGCTTCAACTTCCCCATCTGGCTCACGGCCTTCGTCAACGACGTCTACCACGCCGGCGCCGGCACGTACGGCCTGCTCAACACCCTGATGGCGGGCGGCTCCCTGGTGGGCGCCCTGCTCGCCGCGCGCCGGGGCAGCTCGCGGCTGCGGCTCCTCGTCGGCGCGGCGCTGCTCTTCGGCCTCCTGGAGATCACGGCCGCGCTCGCGCCCTCCTTCTGGGTCTTCGCGGCGCTGCTCGCGCCGATCGGGATGTGCGGCCTCACCATCAACGTGACCGCCAACTCCAGCATCCAGCTCGCCACGGATCCCGCGATGCGGGGGCGTGTCATGAGCCTGTTCATGATGGTGTTCATGGGCGGCACGCCGCTCGGCGCCCCGCTGGTCGGCTGGGTGACCGACGCCTACGGCGCCCGCGTCGGCTTCCTCGCCGGCGGTGCGGTCGCCACGCTCGCGGCGGTCGGCGTGGGCCTGGTCCTGGCCCGGGTCGGCGACCTCCGCCTGAAGATCGACCTCCGCCGCGGCCACACGCACGTGGCCTTCGTCCCGCGGGAGCGCGCCCGCCCGGAGGAACTGGCGGCCACGGCGTAGCCGCCGTCCGGCGGGGATCGACGGGACGGCCGTCACCCCGCCTCCGCCGGGCCGGACCTGCGGCGGTTCGCTACGGGCGCGGGCAGCGATTCCCGCCTCCGCCGGGGCGGTGTGCAACCACGTACGAGGTGTCCGGCGGTGCCGGGCCGGGCCGGGGTGTGTACGGCACCGCCGGTCCGGTGGTGGGGCTGGGCGCCGTTGCGGCGGCTTTACGGGTGCGGGGGTCACCCCCGCCTCCGCCGGGGCGGTGTGTGTACGGTGCCGTCGGTCCGGGTGGGCTCGGTGCCGGAGGGGAGACTGGGGGCATGCGACTCTTTGCCGCTGTCGTGCCGCCCAGAGCGGCCGTCGATGAGCTGGCCGGGGCCACGGCACCCCTGCACGGCCTGCCCGGCGCCGACCGGCTCCGCTGGACCGAGCCCTCCGGCTGGCACTTCACGCTCGCCTTCCTCGGCGAGGTCGACCCCGCCCTGCTGCCCGAGCTGACCGAGCGGCTGGGCCGGGCCGCCCGCCGCCACCCTCCCCACGAGCTGCGGTTCGCCGGCGGCGGGCGGTTCGGGGACCGGATCCTGTGGGTGGGGGCGGAGGGCGAGCGGACGATCCTGCGCGACCTGGCCCGCTCGGCGGCAGCCGGTGCGCGCCGGGCGGGCGTGGCCGTCGACACCACGCACGACTTCCGCCCGCACCTCACCCTCGCCCGCGCCGCGGGACCGGTGCACCTGCGCCCGTACGCCGAGAGCCTCGCCGGCTTCAGCGGCACGCCCTGGACCGTGCGGCGGCTGGAGCTCATGCGCAGCCGGCTCCCGGGCGGCGGCGTACCCGGCGAGCGCCCGCGCTACGAGACGGTGGCGGCGTGGGAGCTGGGCGGGTAGCGGACCCGCCCGAAGGCAGGAGAGCGGCCCGCGGGCGGGGCACCGTACCCCTTCCGGTTACGCTCGATGCGTGGACCCGAAGACCAGAAACCGCATCATGACCGCCGCGCTCGCCGCGATGCTCGTCGTCGTCGCCGTGGTGGCCGCGGTGAAGTGACCCACAGGCCGGCGCGCAGGCCGACGCACAGGCCGACGCGCAGATCGGCGCACAGCCCCCGCGCGGCCCCCTTGCTTTGAGTGCACTCCACGGCATTGGCTAGGGCGCCATGGAGTACACGCAGCTCGGACGCACAGGCCTCAAGGTCAGCCGACTCGTCCTCGGCACCATGAACTTCGGCCCGCAGACCGACGAAGCCGGCAGCCACGCCATCATGGACGCCGCGCTCGACGCGGGCATCAACTTCTTCGACACCGCCAACGTCTACGGCTGGGGCGACGACAAGGGCCGGACCGAGGAGATCATCGGGACCTGGCTCGCCAAGGGCGGCGGCCGCCGCGAGAAGGTCGTCATCGCCACCAAGGTCTTCGGCAACATGGGCCCGGACGGCGCCGACTGGCCGAACCACGACCGCCTGTCCGCCGTGAACATCCGGCGCGCCGTCGAAGGCAGCCTGAAGCGGCTGCAGACCGACCACATCGACCTCTACCAGTTCCACCACGTGGACCGGGCCACGCCCTGGGACGAGATCTGGCAGGCGATCGACGTCCTCGTCCAGCAGGGCAAGATCGTCTACGCGGGCTCGTCCAACCACGCCGGCTGGCACATCGCCCAGGCCAACGAGGCCGCCCGGCGCCGCGGTTCGCTCGGGCTCGTCAGCGAGCAGTGTCTGTACAACCTCGCCGAGCGGCGCGCCGAGATGGAGGTCATCCCGGCCGCCGAGAGCTACGGCCTCGGCGTCATCCCCTGGTCCCCGCTGCACGGCGGGCTGCTCGGCGGCGTCATCCGCAAGGAGCGGGAGGGCGGCAGCGCCCGGGCGGCGTCGGGCCGGTCGGCGGACGCGCTCGCGAACACCAAGGTCCGCGAGCAGGTGCAGGCGTACGAGAACCTGCTCGACAAGCACGGTCTGCAGCCGGGCGAAGTGGCCCTCGCCTGGCTGCTCACCCGGCCGGGCGTGACCGGTCCGATCGTCGGCCCGCGCACGGCCGAGCAGCTCACGTCGGCGCTGCGCGCCGTGGAGCTGGAGCTCTCCGCCGAGCTCCTCGGCCAGCTCGACGAGATCTTCCCGGGGCCGGGGCCCTCGCCGGAGGCGTTCGCCTGGTGAGGCGGGGGAGGGGAGGGCGTGGTGTGAGCCCCCGGGCTCTGCTGAGGCTCCGAGCATGAGGCCCTGAGCATGAGGCCTTGAGCATGAGGCCCAGAGCATGAGGCCGCCCTGAGTACGAGGCCCTGAGCCGGGGCCGTACGTGCCCGCCGGGGTTATCCCGCCGCCGGCACGTACGGCCCGCCCACCCCCCACGCCTGGTGCAGCGCGTTCGCGAAGGCCGCGGCGAGGCGGTGCTCGCCGGCCGCGTTGGGGTGCGTGCCGTCGTACGTGTCGCGGTCCATGTCCCAGTCCTCCGGGCCGGACGCGAGGAGGAGCGGGGAGCCGGGCGTGCCGAGGTCGGCGACGGTCTTGCCGAGGAGGTCGTTGAAGCGCTCGCACTCGGCGGCGAACGACGGATCGTTGCGGGCGCGGACGTTCCGGATGACGGGCAGCAGCACGATCCGCACGTGCGGCTGGGCCGCGCGCGCCCCGGCGACGAAGCGGCGCACGTTCCCGGCCGTCTGCTCGGCGTTGGTGTAGAAGCCCAGGTCGATCAGGCCGAGCGAGACGAGCAGGGTGTCGGCGCGGCTCGCCCGGACCGCGTCCTCCACGAGCGGGGCCATGTGCTGCCAGCCCTCGCCCCAGCCGGCGAGGTGCGCGCGGGCGCGCTCGGGGAAGTCCGGTGCGCCGTAGGCGTACGAGACGGGCGCGTCGGCGGCCGGGTCGTACAGTTCGCGGCGCGGGCCGACGATCTTGTACGGGCCGCCGTACGTCGCGTTGAGGTGTTGCCACATGCGATAGCGCCATGTGAGGTCACCGGCGCTGCCGATGGTCATCGAGTCGCCGACGAACATGATCCGCATGCGCACATCATCCCGGACGGCGGGGCGGGCGTGGCGCACGAGGGTGGGTTACGGGCCCGGCGCGTCGCCCCGAATTCCCGTTCCGCTTCAGCCTGCCGGTGTGAACGGAGTATTTCGGCGGGCAAAGCCGTGAAATGCGAGAATGCGGGCGGCGGGGCGGTTACGGAAATGCGGCGACGCCGCCCCGCCGGGGTTCCGGTGGGACGGCGTCATCACCTCTGGGGTCACCTTGATGTCACCTCGGTGTCACCTCACCTCGGTGACCCTTATTCCGGCCGAGGCCCGGTCAGGGGCTGTCCGTGTGGCCGTGGGCGGCGACCCGGCCGTGGCCGGAGCAGTCGCCTCTGAAGATCCAGTAGCCCTTGCCGACCCAGGCGCCGTACAGCACCGTGCCGTCGGTACAGCGGGTCCACGACTGGGACTTGCCGTAGTCGACGCGGCAGTTGGCCGTCCAGACGGTGCCGTTGTTCCGGTAGCTGTCGCAGGACGACACGTGCGGCGCGGGCGCGGCCGAGGCGGCCGTGGCGCCCACCATCCCGGTGCCGACCGCCATGATCGAACCCACGGCGGCGTACGCAAGACGGCGCTTGATGCGCATCATTGCTTTCCCTCCCTGGAACTGGTTGCCGTTCGCTCGAAAACCTATACGGGTTGACTCCGTACGGCAGTGCGGGAATTCGCCAATGCATTCTTTTCTGCGGGCGGTTTTCGGCCGGGAGGCTGGCGAATATCGTTCGCCTGCGCCGGTGCGTCCGGGCCCCGGTGCAGATCAGGGAGGCGCGCGGGAAAGGGGGAGTGTCGAGTTCCGGGCGGGTGGGGCGGTGCGGCGGTGCTCCGCCCCGTGGCGGCCGCCCGGATGGCAGGCTTGGGTCCATGCGTCCACGCCCGTTCCCCGCCGCACGCGCCGCCGTCGCGCTGGCCGCGCTGGTCACGGCGGCCGTGCTGCCCGCCGGGCCGGCCCTGGCCGCGGCTCCCTCCCCTGCCGCGTCCGCTTCCGCCGCCTCGTCCGCATCCGCATCCCCATCCGCCTTCACCATCGAGGACGACCGGATCAAGGAGTCCAGCGGCCTGGCGGCCAGCCGCACCCACCCCGGCGTGTACTGGACGCACAACGACAGCGGCGACGGCCCGTACGTCTACGCCGTCGACGGCCGCACCGGCCGCACGGTCGCCACGGTCACCCTCGCCGGAATGAAGCCGCGCGACGTCGAGGCCGTCTCCATCGGCCCGGACGGCAGCATCTACCTCGGCGACATCGGCGACAACTTCGGCGGCAGCTGGCCGGAGGTGTGGATCTACCGCTTCCCCGAGCCGAAGACCCTCCGGGACACCACCGTCACCCCCACCCGCTACACCGTCCGCTACGACGACGGCCCGCGCGACGCCGAATCGCTGATGGTGCATCCGAAGACCGGGCGGGTGTACGTCGTCAGCAAGAAGCGCTCGGGCAAGGGCGCCCTGTACGAGGGGCCGGAGCGGCTCTCGGCGTCCGGCGTCAACGTCTTCCGGC
>NZ_JBPQTW010000170.1:0-15368 GCF_051386535.1 Streptomyces sp. URMC 127 | reverse complement strand
CGGCCCCGCCCCGCCGCGCGGCCCGCGCGGCCGCCGCGTAACACCTTCGCTGCACCCGCCCCCACCCCCCGGCTCGAACGCCCGGCCTGTCGTACAGAGGTGTTAACGTCGCAGCGATCTGAAGAGATCACATCAAGCAAGGGACGGGGGTCCACGGCGTGGCAGGCGCGCGCGAAGTGGGACGCAAGCACGAGAGCGGCGGACCCAAGGGCGAGATCGCCCTGGCCAAGGGCGCGGGCGTGCTCATCGCCGTCGTCGTGAGCTGGCACCTGGCCGTGTGGGCCACGGCCGATCACATGGCCCTGTCGAACGTCCTGGCCACGGCCGGCGCCCTCGCCAAGCACGAACCCCTCGCCGGTCTCGGCGACGGCATCGAGCCGGCGTCGGCGCCCGTCACCGTGGCCGCCTGGCTCGGCATCCTGCTGGGACCGATCGTGCTGGTGGTGCTGGCCGTACGGGCCCGGCACCGCCGTACCCGCGGCGCGGGCGGCGAGGGCCTCGCCTCCGCGACGGAGGCGCGCGACATGCTCGGCGAGAAGCGCGCCCGCGCGGCCGCCAAGATGACGCGGGCGACGTCGTTCACCGGCAAGGACGGCCGTTACGACCCCAGGGCCGCGGCCCGCGCGGAGCTCCGCGAGGTCGGCTGGCTGCTCGGCACGCAGGTCGGCAGCGGGCAGCCGCTGGTGGCCACGCCGGAGGACTCGGTCGCGGTCATCGCCCCGTCCGGCGGCGGCAAGTCCCGCAACGTCGTCATCCCCGCCTGCCTGGACGCCCCCGGACCACTCGTCGTCACCTCCACCCGCGCCGACGTCCTCGACGTCATCGCCGAACCGCGCTCGCGCCTCGGCCGGGTGTGGGTCTTCGACCCGCTCGACACCGTCGGCTGGCCGCACAAGATGGTGTGGGACCCGGTGGCCGGCTGCCAGGAGGGCGAGACGGCCACGTCGCGCGCCCTGTCGTTCTCCGTCGGCATGGGCGCGGACGACAGCTCCTCCAGCAACGGCAGCTTCTTCCAGCAGACCGCCTCGTCGGCGCTCACCCGCCTGCTCCACGCGGCGGCGCTCGAAGGCAAGACCATCGAGCACGTCATGCGCTGGGCCACCAACCTGGAGAAGGCCAGCGAACCGCGCGCCATCCTCACCGACCACCCCAACGCCGAACCCGGCTGGGACGTCCTGCTGCGCTCCGTGTCGACCGGCGCCGACGAGACCGTCGCCTCGACCCGGCAGACCCTCGCCGCCCAGATCGAGCCGCTCGCCCTGCGCAAGGTGCTGCGCTGCGTCACCCCGCAGGAGGGCGTGCCCACCTTCAGCCCGGACGCGTTCGTCGCCTCCCGCGACACCCTCGTCCTCATCAGCGACTCCAACGCCTCGACGAACGTCTCGCCGCTGACGACGATGCTGCTCGGCGAGGTCGTCGACGCGGCGAAGCGGCGCGCCCCGCGCCTGCCGTCCGGCCGGCTGGACCCGTTCCTGCGCCTCGTCCTCGACGAGGTCGCGAACGTCGCCCCGCTGCCGAAGCTGCCGTCCCTCGCCTCCGACGCGCGCGGCTACGGCATCCACATCGTCTACGCGCTGCAGTCCCTGGCCCAGGCCGTGCTGCGGTGGGGCCAGCACGAGGCCGACACGCTGCTCGACAACGCCGCCGCGACGCTCGTCATGGGCGGGCTGAAGGACGTCGAGGCGCTGCGCCGCTTCTCCGAACTCGTCGGCGAGGCCGAGATCACGGAGATCTCGACGTCCCGCGACAGCCAGCGCCTCTTCGGCTACGGCACCAACGAGGTCGAGCGCGAGCGCCGAATCCTCCGCCCCGAGGAGATCCGCCAGCTGCCGCACGGCCGGGCCCTGCTCCTCTTCCGCGGCGCGCCGGGCGTCATCGCCGAGCTGCTGCCGTGGGACCAGCGGCGGGACGGGGCGGCGCTGAAGGCGGCCGAGCACGCGACGCGGGCGTCGCGCATAGGCCCGCCGCCGGTGGAGAGCCCGGGCGCGCAGAACGCGCAGAACGCGCAGAACGCGTAGAAGGAGAAGCCGAGGCGAGGCAAGGCGGGACGAGGCATGGACGAGCAGGAGCACCTGCAGCAGGAGCTGAAGGCCCTCCGCGAGGAGATCGAGACCCTCAGGGAGTGGCGTACCGAGTTCGAGACGGCGGTCAGGAACTTCGCTTCGGGCACGAAGGCGAACCAGGCCGAGGTCACCGAGGTCGTCTCGGAGGTCATCGACCGGCTGCACGCGGTGGAGGCGGCGACCGCGGCGCCGGCCGCGCCCGGCGCCGGCAGTGCCCACCAGCCGTGGTCGCTGCGCGCCACGGAGGAGGAGTGGCGCGGCCTCGCGGACTGGCTGGACTGGCTGGGCAGGCACTACGCGCCGCAGCTCCACCTGCGCATCTGGCCGTGCTGGCCGCTGCACGGCGGCGTCACCGAGGAACTGGCCGCCCTGCACGCCGCCTGGCGCGCGGCCACGGAAGCGGACGCGGACCCGTCGCGCGAGGGCAGCGACCTCGCGTACTGGCACCAGATGTGGCTGTGGCCGACGATCGAGCGCATCCGGCAGCACTACATGTTCAGCGAGTGCGAGGACGACCACTCGCCCGACCGGCCGGGCCGTCCGACGGACACGGCGGCGCTGGAGCGGCGCATGGCGGAGGCGGAGGCCGAGCGGCGCCGCCTGGAGCACGCCAAGTACGACTACTTCGTGAAGACATCCCCGAACGGCTATCCGGCGGAGCGCCCGTCGAGCCTGTGGCGCTGCGCGGCCGGACGTGACGAGGAGTGGGAGTACCTGTCGCTGCTGGACTGGGAGTGGCACAGGGCGCAGGACACGAACGTGAAGACGCCGCCTCCCCGCACGTCCCTGCACGAGGTGACGGCCGACCGCGCCGAGGAACTGCAGGCGGACCGGCAGGGCTGGGTCCGCTACTGGGCGCGGTACGTCGACGAGGAGGAGTGGCGGGCCGGGGAGCGGCCGGTGTCGGTGGTCCGCCGCCGGCGCAGCCCCGAGCGCATCTATGACGAGGCGTTCAAGACCTGGCACGAGTGGGGCCCCACGCAAGCGGTCTACGACTTCTTCGACGCCCGCCCGTCGAACCCGCCGCACCTGGTGGAGATCGACGCGGCAGAGGCGGAACGACTGCTGGCCGAACTCCACGGTGTGAAGGGGGAGACGGAGCTGTGACGGCGAAGAAGCCCGCAACGGCCTGGAAGGACGACTCCACGGCCCCCGGCCGTCCCGCGGAACTCACGGCGGAACAGAACCAGGCGGTCACGGACCGCTGGGAGGCGGCCCGGGCGGCCCACAAGGACCTGGACGCGGCCGTGGAGGCCGTCGAGGAGGCGCTGCGCGACACCCACGGCGCGAAGCTGGAGGGCAAACAGCACCGCCTGATGGGCCTGAAGGCGTTCCGCCGCAAGGTCGCCCTGCAGGTGGAGGACCACGTCCCGCTGGAAAAGATCCTCCGCACGGTCCGCGACCTGAACCGCTACACCCTGACGTTCCCCCCGGACTCCTACACCGAGGGCGTCCGCCACACGTACGCCCTGCTCCACGAGCGCGGGTACGCCATCGTCCCCGGCTCGGAACAGAACACGTGGGAGGACCCGGTCCACAAGGCGTTCCGCGCGGTGTGGCAACGGCCGGACGGCGCGGCGCGGTTCGAGATCGCGTTCCACACGCCCGACAGTTACTGGGCCGGAACGGAGAACCGGTTTCTCTACGATCGCTACCGCGAAGGCCGTCTCCGGCCGCTGGACGCCGAGCCGGATGAAACCGGTGCCGAGGGCCACGAAGAAGCGGCGAAGGTCCTCCAGCACCAGCGGTACAGCAAGGTTCCTGTGAAGGGAAACAAGTGATGAGTGAGCAGTACGAATACTTTGTGAAGGTGGTCGCTCCCGATACGGAGGAGCACCCTTCGAGCCTTTGGCGGCGGCAGGGAGAGGAATGGGGATACTTCTCCCTGCTCGACTGGGAATGGCACAAGGTCTTCGAGACCACGGTCAGGACGCTCCCGGACATGGAAACGTTGCGTCCGGTGACGCCGGAGCGCGCGGCTGAGCTGGAGGGCGACCGCCAGTCCTTCGTGCGCTACTGGGCGCTCTACGCCGACGAGGAGGACTGGCGGGAGGGCGAGTCGCCCACCACGCTCGTCCGGCGCCGGCGCAGCCCCGAGCGCCTTCTGGACGAATCGTTCCAGGAGGGTGACGTCTGGGGTCCCACGAACGCGGTCTTCGAGTCACGGGATCTGCGCACGTCGAATCCTCCCTATCTGCAGGAGCTGACCTCGGATGAGGCCGAGGCACTGGCGCAGGAGCTGTTCGGCCTGACGGGGGTCACCGAACTGTGAGCGAGCCGACGGGGGGCTGGGAGGGCGAGGGCTACAGGCTCAGCCCCGAGCAGAATCGTGTCGTCACCGAGCGCTGGGAGCGGGCGGCAGCCGCTCGGGAGCGCATGGACGCCATGATGAAGGACGTCCAGCAGGAGACGGCGCAATCGCACGGCGGCAAGCTGGAGGGCCTGGAGTACTCCCTCAAGGACGTGGATTCGTTCCGGCGCAAGGCCGCGGCGGCCGCCAGGGACAAGAAGGTGCCCGTCGAGAAGACGGCCCGGAAGGTGAACGACCTCAATCGTTACACCCTGACCTTCGAGCCCGATTCCTACACGGAGGGCGTGGAGCGGACGTACGAGAGGCTCCGCGAGCAGGGGTACGAGCCCACGGGGGAGAAGAACACCTGGCAGGATCCCGTGTACAAGGGGATCAACACCACGTGGCGGCGTGCCGGGTCGGAAGAGAAGTTCGAGCTGCAGTTCCACACTCCGGACAGCTTCAAAGCCAAGATGGAGAATCACGAGCTCTACGAAATATCCCGCAGCAACGATATCGACGATCTCGCCGAGCAGGATGAGCAACTGGCGCAGTCCTACCGGGATGCCGCCAACCACCTGCAGAACGAGCGGTACGCGAACGTCAGGATTCCGCCGGGCCAGGAGCGGATCGGCGAGCAGCTGATCCGGGACGAGCTCAATCCCCGGGTGCCGCCGGAGCACGTGGAGCTGATCCGCCGGAAGGAAGCGGAGAAGCGGGCGGAGAACCTGGCCAAGGCCCAGGCCAAAGCCGAGGCCAAGAAGGAGGCGGAGCGGGCGGCCCTCCAGCTCGACGGGCCCGCACAAGCCGAGTCCCAAGGGCTGCGCAACAGGTTGGCTACAAAAGCCACTGCGGCCGCGCCACGGCAAAACACCGCGGCACCGCGTATCGAGCCGTTGCCGCAGCAGTCGCGCAGCCGCGGGCCGTCGCTGACGTGACAGATGCCACGAAACCGCTGAGGCACGCGTCGGACGCGCCCGCCTTGTCGGGAAATTAAGGACGCTACGTCGATCAAGATCGTTCATATCAGAACGGAAACTGTTCGTCCGAAGTAATTTGACGATCAGTAATGGTCGACGTACTGTCCTGCCACTCAGGCCTAGCACGGGGGAAGGGTCACCAGGGTTGAGCACGTTCAAGACGGTCATGCGGCGGATTCTGAATCTGCCGGAGCCGCGGAGCGACAAGAACGGCGACAGGAACGCGGCCCCAGCTCAGGAACAGCCGGTCGCGCCGGCGCCGTCACCCGCTCCCGCACCCGCTCAGACGACTCCCGCCCCCGCCGGGCTCCAGCAGTGGACCGACGCGGCCGCCCGGCTCCAGGCGCAGACCCCGGGCGCTCCGCAGGCCGCCGCTGTCAGCACGCCGGCAGCCCCCGCGGCGCAGGGCAAGGACCGCGACGTCCCCTGGCAGCTGGAGGACGAGAACAGCGGCACCAAGTTCCTGGTCAAGGTCGGCCGCGGTGCGCTGTGGGGCGTCGTCGCGCTGGCCGCGATCACCGGCATCCGCTCCTGGTTCTGGACTCCCGCCCCGCCCAAGGCCGACCCCGTCCAGGTCAACAACGGCCCGTCCTATCCCGTACAGGAGGCTCAGGCCGTCGCTGCCCGTTTCGCGCGCGCCTACCTGTCCTGGGACGAGAACGACCCCAAGCCGCGCACGGAGGCCCTGTCCCGTGACATGGCCAAGGGGCTTGACCCGGCGGCCGGTTGGAACACCCGCGGTCATCAGGAAGTCCTCGCCGCCCAGCCCGGTCCCGTCTCCGAGGAGAAGGACAAGCGGGCCCGGGTGCGGGTCGACGTCCTGGTGAAGGGCCCCGCGTCCGACGACAAGAGCAGCAAGCCGTCCGACAAGCCGTCCGAAAAGCCGAAGGACGACAAGGCCAAGGACGACAAGTCCAAGGACAAGAAGGACGACGCGAAGAAGGACGACCAGGGCAAGGACTCCCGGCAGGTCACCGGCCCCCAGTGGATCGGGCTGGACATCCCCGTCGTCTACACGTCCGGCCGGATCGTCGTCACGGGCCAGCCGGGCCTGGTGGGCGTCCCGCAGGACGCCCCGTCCGCCCCTCCGCTCACGACGAAGACCGCCGACAACGACTTCAGTGACAAGACCCGTGGCGTCGTCGAGGAGTTCTTCGGCAAGTACGCGACGGGCGAGGCCGAGTCCGTCGCCGCGCCCGGTGCCTCCGTCGCCGCCCTGCCGCCCGGCGTGTCCCTCGGCTCGCTCCGCAACTGGTCGGTCGACGAAGGAAGCGGCAGCGACCGCACCGGTGCCGCGACCGTCACCTGGCTGATGGGCGGCGCCGAACTCGAGCAGACGTATCGGGTCAAGCTGACCCGGGTCGCTTCGGCCAAGGCCGAACGCTGGCAGGTCTCGGAAGTCCACGGCGGCATGTCCGCCTCCTGACCGGGGTGCCGTGGACCGCCTCCGCATTCAGATCTGTCCGCTTCTTATCTCAAGCAAAGGGAAAACGATGGAATTCGCGCTGTCCAATGGTGATGAGCTCAAGTCCTGGGTGATTGCCGTCGCCGGCAACATCTTCCTGATCGTCCTGGCCGTACGAGCGATCGGTCACTACGCGAAGCGCGAATGGGGCGAGCTGCTCGCCCACTTCATCGCGGGTGTCGTCGTGGCCGGTTTCGTCTACGCCTCGGACAGCGCCAAGGGCATGCTCACCGCGATCTGGACCAAAGTGGCGGGCGCATGAGGGTAGGGCACACCTTCACCCGCCATTTCGATCTGGAGACGCGCCAGCACGAGCTGCTGGGCATGGACCTCGGCGAGGGCCCCTCACGACGGGTCCTCGTCACGGGTGCCGTCGTCTACGCGGTGTGGATGGGTGCGCTCTTCCTCATCTTCGGGTGGCCCTCGCAGGTCTTCTTCACCCTCTACTTCGCGCCGCCGGCCCTCATCACGTT
The DNA here is from genome assembly GCF_051386535.1 of Streptomyces sp. URMC 127. Classification (NCBI taxonomy): domain Bacteria; kingdom Bacillati; phylum Actinomycetota; class Actinomycetes; order Kitasatosporales; family Streptomycetaceae; genus Streptomyces; species Streptomyces sp. URMC 127. Next base: position 8,097 of record NZ_JBPQTW010000170.1, on the reverse strand, counting down.
CTACGGATCCCAGCGGTCCCGGCGCAATGAGCGGCGCTGGAACCTCACCCAGTGGGCCCTGACCATCCGCTATCTGACGGTGGGGCACCGGCCGATCATCAACGGCGGCCGCCGCGCGGCCGGCCGCTCCGAGTGGCTTCCGCTGCGGGCGCGCCTCGGCGAGAAGTCCGAGGACGTCCTGAGCCTTCCCGGCATGGGCTTGTTCGAGAGGTTCCTGGGCGACGAGGAGCCGCAGCGGACGTCCGGCCGGGCCGTGGCGCTGGAGGCCCGCCCCAGGCTCTACGGGCCGGACCACGTCTACCGGGCGCGGTCGCGCAACCACTCGTCCCCGAAGGCACAGAAGGCGCAGCAAGCACAAGCGGCGCCCGGCCGCGGCCGTAAGGGCCGGAAAGGTACGCAAGGTACGCGATGAAGATCATGAAGGGCATCGCCCGCTTTCTCGGCGTCGACGGTGACCGCTCCGCCCCGCCGCCCCGCTACGTGGGCCTGGCGGACGGGCTGGTCATCACGGAGACCCACGCCGAGGCGTGGTACCTGCTGGGGAGCTCGAACACCGACCTGATGTCGGAGGCGGCCCGGGACGCCGAGCAGGACCAGGCGAGCAGTGCCCTGGCCCGTACCCTCGCCGGCTACGACTGCCACCTGAAGATCCTGTGGTCGCCGCTGAACGCCGAGGACTACCGGACCGAGGCGGAGACCCTGTTCTCCGCGGGCGACTACGCCGCCTGGGCCGACCTGCGCGTCCGGCGCCTGGAGGAGCTGGAGCTCCCCACCCGGATGCTCCTGCTCGGCGTACGGATATCCGAGCGCGCCAACCAGGCGAAGGCGCGCGGCAGCCGCGGCGTCCAGGACGCCCTGGGCATCGGCTCGACGTCGGTCTCCCAGAAGGAGCTCGCCCGGCTCGACGCCCTCGCGCGGCGCCTCGGCCGCCAGCTGGAGACCACGCCGTGGAAGGCCCAGCCGGCCACGGTGGAGCTGCTGGCCTGGATGATCGCGCGCGAGCAGCGGCGCGGCACGCCGCTGCCCTCCCCGGACGACCAGGGGATGATCACCGGCGCGAAGCTCGCCCAGCTCACGCGGGGCCGCGTGCTGCCCTACCCCGACCACGTCCGGATCCTCGACCAGCGCGGCGAGACGGTCGGCTGGAGCGCGGTCCTGACGATGGACGGCTTCCCGGAGGAGATGGAGTCCCCGGGCCCGGGCGAGTGGCTGAGATCCGTCGCGGAGATCACGTACGTCCCCGAGCTCATGGACGACGAGGAAGCCGGCGACATCACGGCCCTGCCGGTCAACCCGGAGCCGTCCGTCCGCTTCAAGGTCCTCCACAAGCGCGACGCCCTCAAGCAGATCGACGAGGTGCGCCGCCTGGCGAAGGAGCAGCGGCAGAGCGCGGCCAAGCACTCCGCCGGCGAGACCGCGCAGGAGATCGAGGAGACCGAGGAGACGATGACGTCCCTCTCGCGCGACATGAAGCGCGAGGACGTCACGCTGCTGGAGGACCATCCGCGCCTGATCGTGAGCAGTGACGTTTCGCTGGACGATCTGCGCAGCCGCTGCGACGCCGTCATCGGCTTCTACGGCGGTGTCGGCATCGAGGTCAGCGTGGCCGCCGAGGAGCAGCGCGAGCTGTGGCTGGAGGCCCAGCCCGGTGACATGCTGCGGGTGCCGGACCTGGTGCACACCCGTACGGTCGGCGCCTTCGCCGGCTCGTGGTTCTGGGGCGGCGCCTCGGTCGGTGACGACACCGGCCCGGTGATCGGCTACCTGACCGGCTCGACGCCCGGCGTCGTCCGCAACGACCTCACGGGCGGCTCCGAGCGCGGTGACGCGACGACCACGGCCTTCATCGGCCGAAGCGGCCGCGGCAAGACGACCGCCATGATGCTGTCCCTGCTGGACTCCGGCTTCCGCGGCTCGTTCGTGCTCGCCCTGGACTTCAAGGGCGACATGGGCGGCCTGGTCTCGGCCGGGCAGCGGTACGGGCTCAACGCCCACCTGATCGAGACGGGCTCGCAGTTCGCGGGCGTCGCGGACCTCTTCACGCTGCTCAGCGGCGAGAGCGCCGAGCGCGCCCAGACCGAGGTGCCGGCGCAGCTGGGCATCGCGCTGCCGCAGCACCTGCGGATGCGCGGCGCGGAGACGCCGATCCAGAGCGCGGTCAACGAGATCATCGCCGCCGGGGACCCGGCGACGTGGAAGGTCATCGAGTACCTGCGGCGCTCCGAGGACGAACTGGCCCGGGAGGCCGGCGACGCCCTCTACGAGCTGTCGCTGACCGGTCTGGGCGCGCCGTTCATGGGCAGGCCGTCCGGGGCCGCGCTGATCACGCCGACGCCGGGCATCTGGGTCGTCCAGGTGCCGGGCATCACCCTGCCGTCGCCCGACGACGCCCGCGACGACTGGTCCGTCCACCAGCGGCTCTCGGTGGCGCTGGTCCACTCGCTGCTGGCCTACGGCATCAGCATGGCGGGCCGGAAGGACCTGCGCGGCCTGCGCAAGGTCGTGGCGGTGCCGGAGGTGCACGTCCTCACGGCCACGCGCGAGGGCAGCTCCTTCCTGCAGTACATCGCCCGAGTCGGCCGTGCGCTGCACACGGCGCTCGTCGTGGACACGCAGGACCCGGAGTCGCTGGCGAGCCTCACCGGTCTCGTGGAGCAGATGACGACGGTCTTCGGCTTCCAGCTGACGACGGGCGAGCAGCAGGACGCGATGGCGGCCCTGCTCGACCTGCCGAAGAGCGCGCACACGCGCCAGCTGATCCAGGCCATCGGCGTCGACGTGACGCAGGAGATCCGGCACGGCCACTGCATCATGCGCGACCGCCGCTTCAGCAGCGCGACGGTCCAGTTCGACGTGCCGTCGGTGGAGATGCTGCAGCTGCTGAACACGACGCCGAAGGCGGACAGCGGGCCCGCGGGACAGGGCCCGGCGCCCATGGGGACCCCGGCTTACGAGGAGGCGAGCGCGTGAAGAGGCGGATCGCGGCGGTGACCGCGGCGGCGGCCACGGCGGTGCTGGTGGTCACGGGGTGCTCGTCGTCCGCCGGCGGAGGCAAGGGCGGCGATAAGCCCGGCGCGAAGAAGACGGAGTCGGCAGCGGAGCGGCAGGCCCGGGAGTACCGGGAGGCGGCGGCCAAGGACCGGCAGGCGATGTTCGACGCCGCGGTGAAGTTCCGCAAGGCGGTCATCGCTTATGACGGGAAGACCGCCTGCGACCTGAAGACGGCGGAGGGCCGTTCCGGTGACTCCCTGGAGAAGTGCGCCGACTTCTACAAGCCCTCGAAGAACGACAAGTCGGGCGATGAGGCGCTGGCCGGGACCACGGTGACCGTGACCGGCGAGCCCGTCGAGGTGCCGCCGGTCGGGAATCACCCCACTGGGACGGGAGTCATGGTGACTTCGCAGACCACCGGTGAAGGCGGCAGCGCGGACGTCATGCGCGACGCGCTGCGCATGGTCAAGGTCCAGGGCCGGTGGCTCGTGGACCAGGACAAGGAAGTCCTCGACTCGGAGATGAAGAACTCGAATCCGGTGGTCAGCGCCCTGATGAGGTCGCATTGAGGATCCCACGGCTCCGTAATCTCGCCGTCCCGGTCGTGGGCGCCGTCACCACCCTGATGGTGACGGCGACCGCCGCCGCGGCGGACGACGACAAGTTCGCGAAGTACAAGCCGGCCGGCATCGGCAGCCTCCTCCCGGCACCGCACACCTCGTATTCGGGCACGGGCACGCTGTACGAGCAGTACGGCGACCCGATGCTCTACGACCTGGACGTGCAGCTGGGCTGGGACGAGTTCGGCGACTGGGCGCTCCAGTTCGTCGCCGTCATCTTCATGGGCCTGACCGTCGTGCTGGCCCTGGCCGCCATCGTCGTCGTGCAGTGGACGTTCAAGTTCACGTCCATCGACAAGCTTGAGGACTCCATCTCGCACGCCATCTCGGGCGCGGCGGGAACGGTGTCGACGACCTTGCTCCCATCGGCCATGGCCGTGGGAGCGCTGATCGCCTACGCGAACCACCGAAGAAACGGCACATCGATCAGCCAACTGGGGTGGGTGGCCGCAACAGCGATCCTCTCCATATCCCTGCTGACCACTCCGAAGGTGTGGATCGAAGGCATCGACTCCGTACGGACCATCGGCAGCAACACGGCCATGAAGGCCGCGTCGGCCGGCATGGGGAACGAGACGAAGTCACCCTTCGACACCGGCCAGCCCAGCTACGGCGGCAACGAGCAGGACAACATGCTCCGTAAGTCCGCTGACGCGATCTGGCGTTCTTACGTCGTCACTCCGTGGTGCGTGGCCGAGTTCGGAAACCTGAACACCTGCAAGGAGTACGGAAAGGACCTGCTGGACCTGCCGGCGGACGACGACAAGCGCGAGGAATGGCTGAAGTCGCACGTCAGCTCGGGCAAGGTGGGTGACGAGGCGGTCAAGTACCGCCAGGGCCACATGGGTCACGCCCGTGTCATGGTCACCATGGCGTCCGCCGTCTGTGCGGGACTGTTCGCCATCCTCGCCGTGGCGCTGGCCTTCGCTTCCCTCGCGTCGCTGATCGGCGCGCTGATGCTGCTGCTGGCCGGTGTCGTCTTCGCGTGCCTCTGGGTCATTCCCGGACGGCCGCGTCAGTGGGGCGTCCGCTGGTTCGACACCCTCCTCGGTTTCACGCTGCAGTCCTTCGTCAGCACGATGGTGCTGGGATGTGTGCTCGTCCTGAACACGGCGAGCGTCTCCCTGGTCGGCCCCTACGGATGGTTCGCCTCGGCGGGCGTGAGCATCACCTCCGCGATCGTCGCGTTCAAGTTCCGCGGGATCATGGAGAGCATCGTCGGCGTGACCGGCGCGACCAACTCCTCCTTCAACGCCGGTGCGATGCGGCTCGCGCAGGGCGCCGGCGCCCTCATGGCCAGGAAGGGCGGGGCCGCCGCCCTGGGAGGCGCGGGGTTCGGCGGCAAGGCCGCCATGTGGGCCGGCAGGAAGGCCGCGCGTCCCGTCGCCAACAAGGCCAGGGAGATCGGCGAGCGGGTCAGCGACCGGGTCTCCTTCCCGTTCAGGGCGGCGGCCGCGGCCAAGCAGTTCAGTGAGCGGCACTCGGCCATGGACGCCGCGGGCGTGGCCAAGGGCTCTCCGCAGCGGGCCGGATACGTCACCCGTGGCGAGCTGGGCGAGCCCAGTACGTCCGCTCGGGTGAGTGCGGCCAGCCGCGCCGCGAAGACGGGCAGCTCCGCGCCCCTGCGGGTCAGCAGCTCGGGCCGTCCGGGCGAGCTGAACAGCCGCTCCCTCCGTGTGGGCGAGCTGCAGAGCGTTTCGGCAGCGGCCCAGGCCCGCATGGGCCGGGACGAACGCAAGCCCGAGGACAAGAGAGGCGCTCCTGCCCGGGCCGCGCGTGCCGCGGCTGCGGCCGTACGCGAGAAGACCGGAGGCGGCGGCGACGGGTTCCGCAACGCCCCGAAGCCCGGCAGCGGCGGAGCCCAGCGACGTGTGGCGGAGGCCCGTAAGGCGGCGGCAGCCCGCAGTGGTGCCACCGCGGCCGATCAGGGCGCCTCCCGTTCGAGGCGGCGCACCTCCGTGCGGCCCCCCGCACCCCGTGAGCGTCGTAGAGGGAAGGGGAGCGGTGAGTAAGAAACAGGAACAGCGCCCGTCCTCCGAATGGCGGGAGCTCCTGAAGGCGGAGTACGACTACCCCGAGGAGATCGAGAAGGCGGGCAAGCGCCGCGTCCGCCGGAAGGCCCGCAAGGCCTACCGGCAGGAGCAGCGCGAGGAGTACAAGCGCCGGCTGGCCGAGGAGCGCCGCCGCGAGCCGATCACGGCGGGCGGGGCGATCCTGGTCATGGTCGTCATCCTCGCCATCGGCGCGGCGGTCACCCACTGGTGGCCGGACCGTACGGGCGCCCCGTCGACGGTCGGGCACGCGGGCGACACGTCCCGTACGCAGACCATGGACGGGCCCGGCGGCGACCGGTCGTCCGCGCCGCCCGCCCCCCGGCCGCCGCAGCCCTCCCCGTCGGTCAACGTCGATCGCAGCAAGCCGGAGAAGACGGCGGAGGGCTGGGCCCGCGCCTACCTCACGCGCAATCCCCCGGTGGACAAGACCCACACCGCGTCCGTCGAGCGGGCCGCGCCGTGGATGACCGACGCGCTGGTCGTGAACCTCAAGCAGTACGACGACAAGGCGTGGGCCGAGCTCGTCTCCAACGGCGGCGTCTCGACGGTCGACAAGGTCACGGTCGGCCCCGCCGACGACGACCGCGTGCGCAAGCAGGCGGACACGGAGGCGCGGGTCTGGCGCAAGGCCAGCATCGACGTCACGGTCAAGGGCTACCGGACGTACACCGAGACGAGGGTGTACCTGACGGAGATCATGCTCACCTCCGACGGCTGGCGCGTGGGCCGGGTCCTGGGGGTCTGAGCGAGTGGTTTCACGTCAGGCCCTCGCCCTGGCTTCGGGAGGGCTGCGCAAGGGGCTCGCGTTCAAACTCGGCCTGCCCGCGATGGGCATCCTCATGGGACTGCTGATGATCGTGGGCATGCTGGCGGGCATCGGCGGCGGCCCCTCGGCCGTCGCCGCCGGCTGCTCCAAGCCCGGCTCGCCCGGGAACGACGGCCCCTCCGGAAACGGACAGACCGGTGACACCACCGGCGGCGCGAGCAAGAAGCTGCGCGAAGAGCAGGTCGCGAACGCGAAGATCATCGACCAGGTGGCCAAGGACGGGAAGCTGCCGGGCCGGGCCACGCTCATCGCCCTGATGACGGGCCTCGCCGAGTCGCAGCTGTCGAACATCAACTACGGCGACCGGGACTCCCTCGGCATCTTCCAGCAGCGCCCCTCCTCCGGCTGGGGCACGCGGGAGCAGATCCTCGACCCCAAGTACGCGGCCCACATGTTCCTCTTCGGCGGCGACAGCGGCGACCCGCCCGGGCTGGAGGACGTCGCCTGGGAGAACATGTCGCTCAACGACGCCGCCCAGAAGGTGCAGCGCTCCGGCTTCCCCGACGCCTACGGTCCCAAGGAGGCCCAGGCGCGCAGCATCGCCAAGGAAGCGGGCATCGACCTGGAGCGGTCGGGAGAGAACCACCCGGGCAAGAAGGATGCCCCGAAGGGCGGCGGCGGCACGAACGGCAAGGACGGCGGCAAGGACGCCGACCGGAAGAGCCGGGAAGGCTGCAACAAGTCGGGCGGCAGCAACAACCCCGGCAAGCCCGGCGAGCCCTTCCACGACGGCAAGGCGAACTGGCCCGCCAACGTGAAGAACCGCCGCTCGACGGAGGACGCGATCGCGTGGGCCAAGCGGGAAGCCGAGAGCCACCGCGCGGACTGGTACCAGAAGTGCCTCGCCTTCACCTCCATCGCCTACGGCTGGAACTTCTCCGGCACGAACTACGCCATCGACCACTACCAGGTCGAGATGCCGAAGGACATGCGCCACGACAAGGACCGCAACCCGCCGCCGGGCGCCCTCATGTACTGGGACACCCACCACCGGGCCGGTCACGTCGCCATCTACGTCGGTGACGGCAAGGTCGCGTCCAACGACATCGTGACCCCCGGCGAGATATCGGTCGTCCCGGCCACGGACATCGAGACCAAGTGGGGAGCGGTGTACCTGGGCTGGTCGCCCCCCTACTACCCCAAGGGCGGGTGATCCGGGTCATCATTACCCCGGGGCCGCGGCACGTGCGTTGCCGTGGCCCCGTTGGCCTGCTGGCGGCGCCGGTACGTAAGGATTGACCATGCCTGTTGTGACGGACCTCGACTCGGTCCCCCTGACTCCCGTCTACACCATCGTGATCAGCACAGCGGGTGAAGCGACGATCGAAGGGGAGCCCGTAGAGCCGCTGCCCGGGCAGGACGGGCGGACGTCCGCGCTCGCGGAGATACGGGTGCGGGCCGCGAAGCGGGGCCACCCCATACGCATCAACGCCAAGGAGCCCGACGGGTCGGTCTGGCCGCTGATCGTGGACCACGACGGGGCGGTGACGCCGCTGTCGGCGCCGCATCCGGTGCCGGCGCCGGTGCCTGTTCCTACGCCCGTCCCGGCGCGTACGTCTGTTCCGGCACCCGCGCCGGTGCCGCCCGCCCCTGTGCCCGCTCCCGC
>NZ_JBPQTW010000169.1:0-15432 GCF_051386535.1 Streptomyces sp. URMC 127 | reverse complement strand
CGCCGCCGCGGTGGTTGCCCACCGGGGCGGCGGTCGTGAGGGGCGGAGCCCCTCGGAGCCTGCGCCGGCGCGGCGCTGTTCAGCCGCGGCGCGGGAGCCCGGCGGTGCCGGTGGCCGCCGATTCCGCCGGACCCTCGCCGCGGTGGTTGCCCACCGCGGCGGCGGTCTTGAGGGCCGAGCCCCTCGAATCTTTTCCGCCGCCGCGGCGCGCAACCACGTCGCCGCTGTCCGGCGGTGCCGGATCGGGCCGCGGCGGTCCTGAGGGGCGGAGCCCCTCGGTCTCTTGCCGCCGCGACGGCGAGGAACCACGACGCGGGAGTCCGGCGGTGCCCGTCACAGCCGGGCCGTCGCCCACTCCGCAATGCGCGCCAGGAGCGCGCCGTCCGCAGCGGACTCCGCATGGCCGAAGCCCCGTTCGATCCACAGCTCCGTGGACCGCGGATCGCCCGCGCCCGCGAGGGCGTACGGGTGATCGAGCGGGAAGTACGCGTCCCGGTCGCCGTGCACGATCAGCAGCGGCCGCGGCGCGATCAGCGGGACCGCCTCGACGGGCGAGAGCGGGACCGGGTCCCAGCCCTCCGCCTGGACGCGCGTGCCCAGCCCGTAGCGCGCGATCAGCCGCCCCGCGGGGCGTGAGATCGCCCAGTGCAGACGCCGCATGGGCGCGGTACCGCGGTAATACCAGCGTGCGGGCGCACTGACGGCCACGACCGTGTCGGAATGTGCGTCCGTGCGCCCTCCGTGCTCCCCGTCCTCCGCGGGCCGCTCACGGCCGTAGAGCGCGGCGTGCCGCAGGGCCACGGAGCCGCCCATCGAGAAGCCGACGGTGGCCACCCGCTCGTGCCCGAGCGAGCGCGCCCAGCGCACCGCCGCGGCCAGGTCGAGCACCTCGCGGTCGCCGACCGAGGAGCGGCCGCCCGAGCCGCCGTGCCCCCGGAAGGAGAACGTGATCACGGCCGCACGCTGGGCGAACACCCGGGCGGCCCGGCGCAGGCCGGGCCGGTCGAGGGTGCCCGTGAAGCCGTGCGCGAGCACCACCGCGGGGGTGTCCGGCGGAGGCCGGCGGCAGCCCGCGCGGGGCTCGTAGGCCGCTTCCACGCGGACGCCGTCGGCTGTCAAGAGCGCGACGCGATGACCACTCGAAGTGATCGACGAAACACAAGGTCGTGCAAAATCGTCCGGACCCCGGAAAGTCATGTGGGTTATTCTGCTGGGCAGAGAGGATCCGGGCAGAGTAGCCCCCGGGTCCTTTTGTGCATTCACCAGCTGAACAAGTGCTGAACACGTGCCCTCGACAGGCGCCGGGACGCACGCAACCGTACGAAGCAGTGCCGCACTCTCCCCCAGAGCAAGGCCTGGGTGGTACCCCTTCGCAGGGACCGAGGAGGAACCGACGTCATGGGCGAGCGAAGCGCGCGGGTCCGCGAGGACCGTACGACCAGTGAGGCGGGTGGCAGCCGATGAGTTCCCTGCTGCTCCTGACCAATGCCCTCCAGCCCTCCACGGAGGTGCTCCCGGCGCTCGGCCTGCTCCTGCACAGCGTGCGGGTGGCCCCCGCCGAGGGCCCGGCCCTCGTGGACACCCCCGGTGCCGACGTCATACTGATCGACGGCCGCCGTGACCTTCCCCACGTGCGCAGCCTCTGCCAGCTGCTGCGCTCCACCGGCCCGGGCTGCCCGCTGATCCTCGTCGTCACCGAGGGCGGCCTCGCGGCCGTCACCGCGGACTGGGGCGTGGACGACGTCCTCCTCGACACCGCGGGCCCCGCCGAGGTCGAGGCGCGGCTGCGGCTGGCGATGGGCCGTCAGCAGATCTCGACGGACGACAGCCCCATGGAGATCCGCACGGGCGACCTCTCCGTGGACGAGGCCACGTACAGCGCGAAGCTCAAGGGCCGGGTGCTCGACCTCACGTTCAAGGAGTTCGAGCTGCTCAAGTACCTCGCGCAGCACCCGGGGCGGGTCTTCACCCGGGCCCAGCTGCTGCAGGAGGTCTGGGGCTACGACTACTTCGGCGGTACGCGCACGGTCGACGTGCACGTGCGGCGGCTGCGGGCGAAGCTGGGGCCCGAGCACGAGTCGCTCATCGGCACCGTCCGGAATGTCGGCTATCGGTTCGTGGTGCCGGAGAAGACCGACAACCCGGGGGAGGGCAAGCCGAAGGACTCCGCGAAGGCGCAGCGGGCCGGGGAGCCGGAGGCCGCGGAGAGCGGGGCCGCTCGCCCGGCCAAGCGGTGAGTGGACCCGCGTAGACTGCCGCGCGTGGCCAAGGTGACGCGGGACGATGTGGCGAGACTGGCGGGGACGTCGACCGCGGTGGTCAGCTATGTCATCAACAACGGGCCGAGGCCGGTGGCCCCGGCCACGCGCGAGCGCGTGCTGGCCGCGATCAAGGAGCTGGGATACCGGCCCGACCGGGTCGCCCAGGCGATGGCGTCCCGCCGGACGGACCTCATAGGCCTGATCGTCCCGGACGCCCGCCAGCCCTTCTTCGCCGAGATGGCCCACGCCGTCGAACAGGCCGCGGCCGAGCGCGGCAAGATGGTCCTCGTCGGCAACTCCGACTACCTCGACGAACGCGAAGTGCACTACCTGCGCGCGTTCCTCGGGATGCGGGTCTCCGGCCTGATCCTCATCAGCCAGGGCCCCAGCGAGCACGCCGCCGCCGAGATCGACGCCTGGGACGCCCGGGTGGTCCTCATGCACCGCCGTCCCGACGCGATCGACGACGTCGCCGTCGTCACCGACGACGTCGGCGGCGCCCAGCTCGCCACCCGCCACCTGCTGGAGCACGGCCACCCCTACGTCGCCTGCCTCGGCGGCACCGAGCGCACCCCCACCATTGGCGACCCCGTCACCGACCACGTCGAAGGCTGGCGCCGGGCCATGCGCGAGGCGGGGAAGCCGATCGAGGGCCGCCTCTTCCCGGCCCCGTACAACCGCTACGACGCGTACAAGATCGCCCTGGAGCTGCTCTCCGGCCCCGACCGCCCGCCGGCCCTGCTCTGCGCCACGGACGACCAGGCCATCGGCGTGCTGCGCGCGGCCCGCGAGCTGCGCATCGACGTGCCGGGCGAGCTGGCCGTCGCCGGCTTCGACGACGTCAAGGAAGCCGCCCTTACCGACCCGCCGCTGACCACGGTCGCCTCCGACCGGCAGGCCATGGCCCGCGCGGCCGTGGACCTCGTCCTGGACGACTCGCTGCGCGTCACGGGCACGCGCCGCGAGCGGCTCAAGCAGTTCCCGTCGGCGCTGGTGGTGCGGCGCTCCTGCGGCTGCGGCGGCGACTGACGACACCCGAGGCGCCCGCCCGCAGGCACCGCGCAGCGCGCCGCGCCACCGGATCCGCGGTTGACCCTCACACTGGTGTCAGGCCCTAGCGTCGGGCGCATGCGCAGCCTTTCCGTGCTGCGGCCCGTACCGCAGGAGTGCCACATGACCTCTTTCGTCGTCCAGCGCGACGGCCGCGCGGCAACCGTCCGCGAGCTGGCGCCGCTCGCCTTCGCCGGTTACGCCCACTTCACCGCGATGCAGGTCCGCGGGGGCCGGGTGCGGGGTCTCGACCTCCACCTGGAGCGGCTGCGGTCCGCCTCGAAGGAGCTGTTCGGCCGGGCGCTGCCCGACGAGCGCGTGCGGTCCTTCCTGCGGGCGGCCGTGGAGGGCGGCCCGGCCGATGTCTCGCTGGTGGCGACGGTGTACTCGCCGGCGGGGGAGTTCACCGTCGCCGGCCCGGAGGCGGAGCCCGAGGTGCTGGTGAGGACCGGCCCGGCCGCGTCCGGCCCGCGGGGCCCGCTGGCGCTGGCGCCGGTCGGGCACGAACGCTTCCTCCCGGCCGTCAAGCACGTCGGCGAGCCGGCCAAGACGCACTTCCTGCGCCGCGCCGCCGACCAGGGCTTCGACGACGCCGTCTTCGTCGACCGCCGGGGCCGGCTCAGCGAGGGCACGATCTGGAACCTGGCCTTCTGGGACGGCGCGGAGGTGGTGTGGCCCGCGGCGGAGATGCTCACCGGCACGACGATGGGCATCGTCCGCAGGCAGCTGGACCGCCTCGGAGTCCGCCAGCGCGTCCGCGAGATCACGGTGGACGACCTGCCGGAGCTGGCCGGGGCCGTGGTCATGAACTCCTGGACGCCGGGCGTGGCGGTGCACCGGATCGGCCAAGTGCCCCTGCCGCCGGCACCGGGCTTCGTGGACCTGCTCCACCGGGCCTACGGGGCGGAGCCGCTCGTTTCGCTCTGAGAGCCCTCGGAGCTCGCGCCGGGCGGTTGCGCGTAGAGGATCTCGCGGGCCTGCTCCGCGGCACGGAGGATGCTCTCGCCGACGAAGTCGACGAAGCGGGCGACGTTTTCGAGGCGGGCGGCGGCCGGGGTGTCGCGGCCGAGGACGCCGACGCCCTGGCGCGCGGTCTCGGCGAGCACGGCGTGGGACCGGGCGGCGGAGATCATGCCCTGGTACCAGACGTCGTTGTCGACGACGTAGCGGTCGCGGCGCCGCTCGTCGCGCTCCCGGCGGACCAGGCCCTGGCTCTCCAGCGACGTGATCGCCTTGGAGATGGACGCCGGGCTGACCTGGAGGTGCCGGACGAGTTCGGCCGCGGTGAGACTGCCCGTGTCGCTGATGTAGAGGCAGGTCAGCACCCGGCACATCATCTTGGGCAGGCCCTGCTGCATGAGGAGGGTGGTGAACGCCTCCTCGTACTCGCGCACGGCCTCGGCGTCGCGCCCACCGGCCTGCGCGGGCGCCTGCGGCCCCCGGGGCGCGGGCTGCCTGCGGCGGTGCGCGCGACGCTCGGTGGCGCGGTGGGCCAGGTCGGCGCGGTAGGCGGTGGGGCCGCCGTTGCGCATGACCTCGCGGGTGACCGTCGAGGTGGGCCTGCCGAGGCGCCGGGCGATCTCCGCGTAGGCGAGCCCGTCGGCCACCCCCAGCGCGATCTGCTGGCGTTCCTGCTGGGTGAGCCTGCCTCCCGGCATCGCGATCTCCCTCGTGAGCTTCCTTGATCCCCTCACTATAGCGTTCACTTCCACTTCATTGCAACGGGCGTCATGACGGCTTGTTGCGTTAGTCCTTGATCCGTTGCAACGATATTGCTGTTCTGAGCTGCGAATATCGCTAGTAAGTGCAACGAGATGGTTGCCGCTTTCTCGAACGCAACGTAGCTTTTCCTTCATCGGAAACAGCGAGTCCAAGGAGCGCACCATGCAGAAGTTCGACACCCCCGCCCCGATCGCCGCCGTCCTCGACGTCCCGGCCGGGCGCGTTCAGTTCATCGCCGCCGACCGCACCGACACCACCGTCGAGGTCCGCCCCGCGAACGCCGCCAAGAGCCGCGACGTGAAGGCGGCCGAGCAGACCGAGGTCGGCTACGCCGACGGCGTCCTGCGGATCGCGACCCCGGTGGGGAAGAACCAGTACTTCGGCCCCTCCGGAGCCATCGAGGTCACGGTGCAGCTGCCCGCCGGCTCCCGCGTCGAGGCGAAGGCGGCCAGTGCCGAACTCCGCGGCGTCGGCCGCCTCGGCGACCTCACCTTCGACGGCGCCTACCGTCAGATCAAGGTGGACGAGGCCGCGAGCGTCCGCCTCACCGCGGTCGACGGCGACGTCGAGATCGGCCGCCTGGGCGGTCCGGCGGAGATCAGCACCGCACGGGGCAGCATCCGGATCGCCGAGGCCGTGCGCGGCACGGTCGTGCTCGGCACCCAGTCCGGCGACATCTCGGTCACGGCCGCCCCCGGTGTCTCGGCCGCCCTGGATGCGGGTACCGGTCACGGCCGCGTCAGCAACGCCCTCAAGAACGACGGCGTCGCCGAGCTCCGCATCCGCGCCACCACGCCGCACGGCGACATCACCGCCCGCAGCCTCTGAGTGCAAGGGGGCGTCGTCCCCGCCGGCCTGATACCGTACTGCTTCATTATGAAGCACGTACATAAATCTTCCGACGACCTCCCCCTGGACGGCGACGGCCGGCTCTACGACCCAGGAGTCCGTGAATCCATGGGCCTGTTCGCCTTGGACGGCGACACCCTCGCGCTGGAGGCGGCCGCGGCCGTGCGGTCCGCCTCGCAGGCCATCGACAAGTTGCGCTCGCAGGGCGCGACCGGCCGCGGCCTCAGCGCCGGCGCGCTCGACGTCCTCGTGCGGCTGAGGGGCGCCGCCGACGAGGGCCTGAGCATCGGCGAGCTGGCCCGGGCCGGCAAGGTGAGCTCCCGCAACGTCACCGGCCTGGTCGACACCCTGGAGCGCGACGAGCTCGTACAGCGGACCCAGGACCCGCAGGACCGCCGGTCCGTGCGGGTCCGGATCACACCGGCCGGGCGCGACTGGCTGGAAGCCTTCCGCAAGCCGGCGCAGCGCGCCATGTCGGCCGTCTTCCAGGGCTTCGGCCCGGAGGAACTCGCGGCGTTGCGGCACTTGTGCCTGTGCCTGACGGAGAACCAGCGCCGGATCGAGCAGTACCTCAACGCAGGCCCGGACCTGACGATTTCCGGGGGCGGCACGGCCGCGGCGGGGCCCGCCGGGAGCGACGCCCAGCCGCGGCCCCGGTAGGCCCGCCGCGCGGGCCTAGCTCTCCGTCCGGTACATCAGGTCCGTCTCGTGGATCTGGAAGCCCAGCCCCTCGTACACCGCCACGGCCGCCGTGTTGTCGGCGTCCACGTACAGCATCGCCGTCGGCAGGCCCTGGGCCGCCAGGTGGCGGAGGCCGAGCGCGGTGAGGGACTTGCCCAGGCCGCCGCCCTGGGCGTCCGGGGCGACGCCCAGGACGTAGACCTCGCCGAGGCCCTCCTCGGCGTGGATCTTCGTCCAGTGGAAGCCGATGACGCGGCCGGCCTTCTCGGCGAGGAAGAAGCCCTTGGGGTCGAACCAGTCCGCGGCCTTGCGGTCGTCGAGGTCCCGCTGGACGAGCGAGCCCTGCTCCGGGTGGTGGGCGAAGGCCGCCGCGTTCACGGCGAGCCACTCCTCGTCGTCCTCGCCGGGGCGGAACGTCCGCACGGTCACCCCCGGGGGGAACACCGGCTCGGGGAGGTCCAGGTCGTGCAGGGGCCGCCGCATCTGCCGGAGTTCGCGGAAGAGGCTCATGCCCAGCACCTGCGCGAGGTGCCGCGCCGCCGGGTGCCCGCCGTGCGCCCACATCCGCAGCCGCTTCCCCGACTCGTGCAGCAGCGCGGAGCCGAGGGCCCGCCCGTGCCCGCGGCCCCGGTGCGAGGGGTGCACCACGAGCTCGCCCGCGGGCGCCTCGACGGGGTCGCTGTCCTCCAGCTGGCCGTAGCCCACGAGCAGCCCGCCCGCCCGCAGCAGCACGTGCCGGACGCCCGGCCGGCGGCCCTTCAGCTGCAGCCGCCCCTGCTCGGAGACGGCCGGCTGCCCGTCGGTCTCCGCCGCTTCGCCGATCAGCCGCAGCACGTCCTCGGCCTGCCCGGGTGCGAGTTCGTCCAGCACCTCGATCGACCGCTGTCCGTTCCCGTTGTTCCTGAGGTCGCTCATGTGCCGAGCCTACGACGCGGGTGACGCCGAATCGTCACACCCAACCCTGCTGACGGTCTACGCGGGTTGATCTAGGCTGCCGCCGACCACTTCACCCATCTCTCGCACGCAAACGTGCACAAAGGGGAACACATGCACGCGACGCCGCCGCGCAAGCGCCTGGCGAGACGGCTGACCGCCTCCGCCGCCGCGCTCGCCGCCACCGCCGGTGTCCTGGCCGCCGCCGCCCCCGCCGGGGCGGCAGCCGCGTCGTACGGGCACGGGCACGGCCACGGCCACGGCCGTACCGTGGACGTCCAGTTGCTGTCCTTCAACGACCTCCACGGCAACCTGGAGCCCCCGCAGGGTTCCTCCGGCACGGTGACGGAGACCCAGGCCGACGGCACGACGAAGGCGATACCCGCGGGCGGCGTGGAGTACCTGGCCTCCTCCCTGCGCTCGGCGCGCAAGGGCCACGAGTACTCGATCACCGCGGCGGCCGGCGACATGATCGGCGCGAGCCCGCTGATGACCGGCCTCTTCCACGACGAGCCGACCATCGAGGCGCTCAACAAGCTGAAGCTCGACGTCACCTCCGTCGGCAACCACGAGTTCGACGAAGGCCGCGCCGAGCTGACGCGCATGCAGCGCGGCGGCTGCCACCCGAAGGAGGGCTGCTTCGAGAAGGGCAAGACCTTCAAGGGCGCCGACTTCCCCTACCTCGCCGCGAACGTCACCGACGAGAAGACCGGCAAGCCCATCCTCAAGCCCTACACGGTCTGGGAGCACAAGGGCGTCAAGGTCGGCTTCATCGGCGTGACGACGAAGGACACCCCGAACGTCGTCACCGAGCAGGGCATCAAGGGCCTGAAGTTCGCCGACGAGACCGAGACGATCAACAAGTACGCCAAGGAGCTCGACCGCCAGGGCGTGAAGTCCATCGTCGCGCTGATCCACGAGGGCGGCATGCCCGCCTCCGGCGCGTACAACTACGACTGCGACACCCCCGGCGCGGGCGCGGGCATCTCCGGCCCCATCGTCGACATCGCCAAGAAGGTCACGCCGAAGGTCGACGCCCTCGTCACCGGCCACACCCACCAGGCCTACGCCTGCACCATCCCCGACCCGTCCGGCGCCCCGCGCACGGTCACCTCGGCGGCCTCCTTCGGCCGGCTGTACACGGACACGACCCTGACGTACGACCGCCGGACCAAGGACATCGTCCGGACGGCCGTCAAGAGCCCGCGCACCGGCAACCACGTGGTCGACCGCACGCAGCCCAAGGCCGCGGACATGACCGCGCTCATCGACCGCTGGAAGAAGCTCGCCGCGCCCATCGCCGACAAGCCCGTCGGCTACATCACCGCCGACATCAACGGCCGCGGCTCCGAGGCGTACGAGAAGCCGCTCGGCGACGTCATCACCGACGCCCAGCTGGAGGCCCTCGCCCCGGCCGACAAGGGCGGCGCCCAGATCGCCTTCATGAACCCCGGCGGCATCCGCTCCGACCTCGCCTTCAAGGCCTCGGGCGGCGAGGGCGACGGCGTCGTGACGTACGGCGAGGCGTTCACCGTCCAGCCCTTCACCAACATGATGCAGACGAAGGACCTGACCGGCGCGCAGGTCATCGCCGCGCTCCAGCAGCAGGTCAGCGGCCCGAACGCGGACCAGCCGAAGATCCTGCAGGTCAGCAGGGGGCTCACCTACACCCTGGACCTGACGAAGAAGGGCGCCGACCGCGTCGTCGCCTCGTCGGTCAAGCTGAACGGCACCGCCATCGACCCGGCCAGGACCTACCGCGTCACGGGCAACGAGTTCCTGATGGGCGGCGGCGACGGCTTCCCCGCCTTCAAGGAGGGCACGAACAAGCGGGTGGGCGCGTCCGACCTGGACGTCTTCAACGCCTACCTGGCCGCTCACTCCTCGAAGACCGCACCGCTGGCCCCGCCGGCGGCGGACCGCATCACGGTCGTCAAGTAGCAGGACCCGTCTTCCGAAGGCCGGCCCCGGAGTGCGCCGGGGCCGGCCGTCTGCGCGCGGCGGCCGGCCGGAGCGCGGCCGCCGCCGTCCCACGCGGCCGCCGCCGTCCAGGCGACCGCCGCCTTACGACTGCTGCCGGATCAGATCCTCCAGGGACCCCTCGGGCACCTCGCCGGACGGGGTCAGCTTGTCCACGGCCTGCGGCAGCGCCTTCGCGAGCTCGTCCGCGGCCTCCTCCGGGGTCACGCCCGCCTGCTGCGCGACATGGTCGAGCGCCTGGTACGGCAGGGCCTGGGCGATCTCCGGGCCGCTGACCTCCTGGTTCGCCCCCTTGCCGACCCACGAGTCGGTCTTCTGGCCGAGGCCGCCCTCCTTGAGCGTGTCCAGGAGCGCGCCGAGCGGATTGCTGCCCGCACCGTGCGTGCCGGCGCCGCCGAGCGAGGTGAGCAGCGCGCCCAGCAGGCTGCCGCCCTTGCCGGCCTCCCCGCCGCCGAGCAGCCCGCCCAGCAGACTCCCCAGGTCGTTGCTCATCGCCGCCGCCTCCTTCGAACACCTCGGTCACCCCGGTAAGGAACCCTTACCCCGGCGTGCCCGCTCCAGGGGTGCGGCCCCCGAGATTCACCCGTCCAGACCGCGGACGATGCCCAGGATCAGGTCCCGCGAGGGGCCCTCGTCCAGGGCGACGGACTCCATGCGGTCGAGCACCATGCGGTAGCGGTCCAACTGGGCGGCGGCGTCGACCAGTTCCGAGCCGTGCTCGCGGTCGACGTGCACCGTGTCCAGCTGCGGGACCGGGCCGACGGCGAACAGCGTGGACTGCCCGGAGCCGGGGAACGCCCCCGCGTCGAAGGGGATCACCAGGACCCGGATGTGCTCGCGCTCGCTCATGGCGAGGATGTGCCGCAGCTGCGCCCGCGCGACCGCGGGCCCGCCGAAGCGCATCCGCAGCGCGGCCTCGTGGACGACGGCCGTGTACGGGGTGGGGCGCTCGCGGTAGAGGACGGCCTGCCGCTTGATGCGGTGCGAGACGCGGTGCTCGATCTCGGGCGGGCTGAGGGGCGGCACCACCTGCCGGAAGATCTCCCGGCAGTGCTCGGCCGTCTGCAGCAGCCCGGGCAGGTGGGCGACGTAGGAGGCGCGCAGCGCCACGGCGTGGTGCTCCAGCTCGGCCAGGTCCAGCAGCCCGGCGGGAAGGATCTCGCGGTACTCCTCCCACCAGCCGCGCTTGCGCTCGCCGGCCATGTCGATGAGGGCGGCGACCAGGGCCTCGTCGGAGCACGAGTAGTTGCGCGCGAGCGCGCGCAGGCGCTCGGCGCTCACGCCGTAGCGGCTCGCCTCGATGTTGCTGATCTGGGCCTGGTTGGTGCCCAGGAGGCGGCCCGCCTCGGTCGAGCTCAGCCCGGCGCGCTCGCGCAGCTTGCGCAGTTCGGCGCCGAGCCGGAGCTGACGTGCCGTCGGACTGCTCCTCACCGGCATCCCCGGCCCTCCCCTCACCGCGGCGTGTCACCCACAAGGGTGCTTACTGAAGTAGTTCTGCCAAGGCCGCTAAATACCTTTGGCCCAGCGGCGTACGGTGGTGAGCCGCGCCACTCACCCGCTCGCCCCGCCTCGCTCGTCCGGAGGAGCCGGCATGGTCACGGTATCGCCGCAGACTTCCTGGTCGTACACGCTCGACCTGCCCGACGACCCGCGGTCCGCCACGGTCGCGCAGTCCACCGTCCGCACCGTCCTGGAGGCGTACGCCCTGGAGGAACTCGCCGACGAGGCCGCCGCGTTGGTGGCGAAGCTCCTCACGCCGGGCCGCGCGGGCTACCGGGGCTCCGGAGCGCCCGCGTCTCTGCGGCTCACGCACCTGCCGCCGCTCGGGGTGGGGATCACGGTGTCGTACGGCCGGGGGCGGGAGGTCGTTGCCGTCGCGTGGTCGTCCCGGTTTCGCGGAGCGCATGACATGCCGGCCACGCTAGGCGGAGCGCCCGCCTCCGCGGGGGCGGGGAGTCCGGGATCCGCCGGAAATGGTGGTGACCGCACCGGTATTGACGGGCAGGGCCACGCAATCACCCGCTCATCAGCACTTCCCTCACTGCACCCGCAAATGTGAAGGCTTCAAAATCAATCTCCCTTGCAAAAACATGACAGAGGAACAGATCACACCCTGATCCATTGAACAGACCGTGCGGTATGTGTTTGTGTGAAGCACGGCTGCCGCGCCGGGGAGGGGAGCGCGGCGCGCCCGTCGCCCACCCGAGGAATCCGTACGGTCATGCAGCCCACCACGAGCGCCGCCATGAAGCCCGGCATGAAGTCCGCCCTGGCCTCGCGGGCACTCGGCAGCGCCGCGTACTACGTGATCTCGCCGTTCCTCGCCATCTGGCTGCACGGCACGCTCGGCATCCCCGTCGGGCTCGCCGCGGCCGCCGTCGGCGTGCACCTGCTGAGCATGCGGGCCGGCGCGGTCTACATGCAGTTCGTCGTCGTGCGCTTCCGCCTGCGGGCCGTCCTCGTGGGCGGCTACGCGGTGGCGGGCGCGGTCATGCTCGTACCGGCGGCACTGCGGCTCGACGACGCCGCCTCCTGGCTCGCCGTGCTGGCCGTGAACGGCACCGCCGTCTCGTGCGCCAACGTCGGCACCAAGGCGCTCATCGCCAACGGCTGCGACGAGGACACCCGCCTGGCGGCGTTCGGCCGGCTCAACGCGGCGATCAACGGCGGGGCGGCGCTCGGGCCCGTCGCCGGAGGCTGGCTGATGTCCGCCACCGGCCGGTCCTTCCCCCTCATCCCGGCTGTGGTGTTCGCCGTGGCGGCCGTGCTGGCCGCCCGCTCCCCGGGCGACGTGAAGGCCACCCCGCCGCAGCAGGGCGCGGCGCGCTTCGGGCTGCCCGGCCGCCAGGTCCTGCTGTGGTCGTGCGTCACGGCCACGCTGTGGCTCGCGTACGCGCAGTTCGCCAACGTGCTGCCGATGTACGTGGGGACGTCGGTCTCCCCGCGCGTCATCAGCCTCCTCTTCCTCGTCAACGCCGTCCTGATCGTGCTCTTCCAGGGCGTCGTCGCCCGGCGCATGCAGAGCCTCGCCGGGCGGCGCGGCGACCCGGCCGTCATCGCACTCGGCATGGTGCTGCTGGCGGCCGGGCTCGTGCTCTTCGTGCCCGGGCGGGGACCGGCCTGGCCGGTCGTCTTCCTGGGCGCGGCCGTCTTCACCTTCTCCGAGCTCGTCTGGTCGCCCGCGGCCGACAGCATCATGGCCCGCAAGGCCGAGGGGAACAGCTTCGCCGCCTTCGGCTTCGCCGGGCTGGTGTGGGGCATCGCCGAATCCGCCGGCGGCGCCCTGGGCACCGCCGTGGCGGGCGGTTCGGACAGCGCCTGGACCGGCGGCGCGCCGTTCCTCGTGGCCGCGGCGCTCACCCTGCTCACCGCCGGCGCCGTCGTCCTGGCCCCGCGCCGCCGCGCACCTCTTCCCTCCGGTCGAGCCGATCACGCCGACCAGCACGCCGACCCCGTCAAGAAATGAGACCGGCACCATGCCCGATCACGCCGATCACATCGTCATCGTCGAAGCCCTCACCAGCGGCACCGGCCTGCGCCTCGTCGAGGCCGCCGTCCGCCGGGCCGCCCGCGTCACCTTCGTCACCCGCGACAAGGGCCGGTACGCGAACGACCCGCTCCGCCACCTCCTGGACTCCGGCCCGCTGCAGGTGCACCTCCGCGAGACCCGGTCCACGGAGGAGCTGACCGAGCTCTTCCAGGAGCTGCGCGCGGGCGGCGAGTTCACCCTGATCGCCCCCAACGAGCAGTACCTGCTGCCCGCCGCCACCGCAGCTGAGAAGCTGGGCATCCCCTTCCTGCCCACGGCTTCCGTACGGCTGACGCAGGACAAGCACGCCTTCCGGCAGGCCTGCGCCGCCGTGTCCGTCCCGGCGCCGCGCAGCACCGCCGCCCCGGACATCGACAGCGCCCTCGCCGCCGCCGAGGCCACCGGCTACCCCGTCGTCCTCAAGCCCTCGATCGGGACGGGCAGTTACGGCGTCGTCTCCGCGGCCGACGCCGACGAGCTGCGCCGGCACTACCCCGAGGTGCGCGACGAGTCCGACGGGCAGGGCGGCGTGCCGCTCGTCGAGGAGTTCCTGATCGGCCCGGTCGTCAGCGCCGAGGTGCTCTACTCCGGCGGCACCCCGCACGTCCTCGGCATCAGCGACCGCATCATGAGCGAGCTGCCGTACTTCATGGAGCTCGCCATCCGCTTCCCCGTCGACCTGTCCCCCCAGGCCCACGAGCAGATCGAGCGGATCTGCGCCGACCTGGCCCGCCTGATGTCCT
The DNA here is from genome assembly GCF_051386535.1 of Streptomyces sp. URMC 127. Classification (NCBI taxonomy): domain Bacteria; kingdom Bacillati; phylum Actinomycetota; class Actinomycetes; order Kitasatosporales; family Streptomycetaceae; genus Streptomyces; species Streptomyces sp. URMC 127. The sequence goes on along the minus strand of NZ_JBPQTW010000169.1, from coordinate 1,684 downwards.
ACGAGAACGGGCCCGCGCACATCGAGTTCGCGCTCACCGCCGACGGCCCCAAGGTCGTGGAGTTCAACCCGCGCTTCGCGGGCCGCAACGTCTCCACGATGGTCTCCGCCGCGCTCGACTGGAACGTCTTCGACGGCGTCATCGCCTCGTACCTGGGCGAGCCGGTCAACGCCCCCGCGCCCGTGGCCGCGGCCGCCGAACAGGCCCTCTACGCCAAGCGCGGCGGCCGCTTCGAGGGCGTCGCGGGCCGCGAGCTGGCCGACCGCGTACCGGGCCTGCGCGACATCCGCATCACCGCGCGCCCGGGCGACGTCCTCCCCGACGCCAAGGACCAGCGGAGCGAGTACGGAACGCTCTGGTGCACCGGCGCGACCGCGGACGAGGCGGGCATCCGCGCGGCGTCGGCCGCGGGCTACCTGCGGCCGGTCTTCGGAGACGACGCCTAAACCCCCGTACGACGGGGCCCGGCGACCCCGGGCCCTGCCGGCTCCCCGCCCCGGCCGACCGCCGCCGCGGCGGAGCACAAGCTGTAGCCGCTACTCACTGTAACCGACGTCTTACCTGACGAAATGAGCATGCACGTGAGCACTTCCCAGCGCCCCCGCATCGACCTCTACAGCGACACGATCACGCTGCCCACCGCCGCCATGCGCACGTTCATGGCCGAGGCCCCGGTCGGCGACGAGCAGAAGGGCGAGGACCCCAGCGTCAACGAGCTCACCGCCATGGCCGCCGAGCTGCTCGGCAAGGAAGCCGCCGTCTTCCTGCCCTCCGGCACCATGTGCAACGAGATCGCGCTGGCCGTCCACTCGCGCCCCGGCGACGAGATCATCGCCGACGCGACCGCGCACATCATCAACTACGAGGTCGGCGGCCCGGCCGCGCTCAGCGGCATCAACATCCGCGCGCTGGAGGGCGAGCGCGGCGTGTTCACGGCCGAGCAGTTCCGCGCGGCCATCCGCACGCCCAGCCGCTACGCGCCCGCGACCACCGGCGTCGTCATCGAGCAGACCTCCAACGCGGGCGGCGGCACGGTCTGGCCGCTGGAGCGCATCGAGGAGATCACCGGCATCGCCCGCGAGCGGGGCCTGTGGACGCACATGGACGGAGCGCGCCTGCTCAACGCGTCCGTGGCGAGCGGCATCCCGGCCAAGACGTACGCGCAGCACTTCGACTCGGTCTTCATCGACCTCAGCAAGGGCCTCGGCGCGCCGGTCGGCGGACTCCTCGCCGGAACGAAGGAGTTCATCGACAGCGCCTGGCGCCTCAAGCAGCGCTGGGGCGGCGCGATGCGCCAGGCCGGCGTCATCGCCTCGGCGGGCGTCTACGCGCTCCGGCACCACGTGGACCGCCTCGCCGACGACCACGCCAACGCCCGCCTCCTGGCGACCGAGCTCGCGAAGATCGAGGGCCTGGAGATCCACCCGGAGCACGTGGAGACGAACATCGTCCTCTTCGACGTCTCCGCCACGGGCCTGACGGCGGCCGAGTTCGGCGCGCGCACCATCGCGGAACACGGCGTCCGGGTCAGCGTCTTCGGCCCCACAACCGTCCGCGTGGTAACGCACTTGGACGTGAAGACGGACCAGATCCACGAGGCGGTAGAAGCAATAGCAAAGGTGACGGCGTCAGCGCGGGGCTGATCCACAGCGGACCCGCAGCCGGGGGAGGGACGGAAGGGGGC